>CAZZLB010000006.1:0-3053 GCA_964654655.1 uncultured Rhodoferax sp.
CCTGATTCTAAGTAGACTTTCTTATTGGTGCCTAAAGCTAGATACTCTTCGGTATTGAATGTAACCCAGTTGAATAATTCTCGACATACGCCTAGAAGAGCTGTAGGTACGGACTTTATCCATCCGCCTATCTTTTGAGGGAACCCTGATCTAAATCTTATTTTGTCGCAGGCATACCAACCACCGGTATTAGCGTAGTTAGTTTGATCTCGATTAACTCCAGGTTTAAGTTGTAACCTTTGCAGAGGCATATTAGCTCACATTGCCAGAAACCGCGCATACTGTACCAGAATTAAAGAATATAGTAGCTAATCCACGAGAAGCCAAAGTCATAGTAGCCATATCAGTATTAGCGCCTGCTATATAGGCCGTAGTAATCGTACACGTAATAGTCACATTACCGCTAGTGTTATTGAATAAACTAATCGCATCTCCAGCAGAAAACACAGCATCAGGTATGGTAATCGCCCCGCCAGAGCCAATCTCAACGTACTTACCAACATCTCCTACAGCCAGCACATACCCACTTGTTTTAGCCCCTACCGCAGGTATATTCTTGAACCCCACAGTCATATTCTCAGCGGGTAGAGTCATTGTGTAGTTAGACGCACTCGAATTGGCGCTAGTAAACGTAGTGTATCCTGTAGAAGACCCTAATAGTCTGAACTTAGAGTTAGTAAAAGTCTCAGTGCCGGTCCAAGTATAATCATTTCCTACAGCTATAGGTTGAGTCCAACTCAAAACCCCAGAGCCATCAGTGGTCAGAACTTGATCCGCGCTTCCATCTGTATCAGGAAGGGTTAGTGTATAAGAAGCGGGTATAGTAGCTGGCGCTTGAATCGCAACATACTCTCCACCAGAAGAATCTTGTAGCCGTAGATCTCCTTGCGCCGTAACATCTAATTGAGTAAACACACCCGTAGAAGGTGTTGTTGCACCTACAGTCCCATTTAAAGCCCCCGCAAACTTAGTTGCGGTAACCGTACCACTCCCACTAGCAAACGTAAAACTAGAAGATCCAGCCAACGCTCCACTAGAATTATATTGTACTTGGGTATCGCTACCCGCTACAGCAGCGCCAACCTTAACGAAGTCTGATCCGTTCCAAGAGGCCAGTACGATAGCACCAGAAGGAATAGTAATACCCGTAGTAGCTGCACCTTTAAGCACAACACTAGCATCGGACTGATTATGTACTATATAGGCTTTGCTTAAAGAGGGGGCGATGACATTCCGACTAACCCCAGGAGTACCTGTAGGTATTAATATAGCGCATCTAGCTTCATTAGCGACCCCACCGCCAGTAGTAGATAATGTCCAATCTCCAGCCGTAACAGACGCAGTAGCCGTGGCAGCTATAGAATCCTCAACAAGCTCAGTAATGGAATTGTTTACCGTATCTCCCCACGTACCATCCAGCTCTCCCGTTACAGGAAGTGCTAATTTTAGTAGCGAAGTGTATGATGTTGCCATCTAAGTCTCCTAATTATATTCGCCCAAAAGCAACCCCGTTGCCTGGGCCTGTCGGTAGTGTGCTCGGATCACTAAACTTAGTCCCAAATCCAGAACCGCTCCAAGGATACGCTGTTATATAAGGGCTAGTCGCATGGCTCACAGCTATATTTCTCCCGTCACCAGAAAACGATACCGATTTGCCGTCGCCAGTAGGAAGGGTGCTTGGGTTAGAGTATTTAGAGCCAAAACCTGCACTCCACGGGTACACGCTAATATAAGGACTACTTGTATGAGCTACTGCTATATCTGTACCAGAAGGAGAAAACGCCACCTTAAACGCAGCTCCCGCTGGGAGAGTGCCTGGATTAGAGTATTTAGAACCAAACCCGCTAACGCTCCATGCGTAAGCCGTAATATATGGGCTATTAGCATGTCCCATAACCAAAGCGTCCCCTGCGGGGCTAAAGGTAACACCGTTACCTGCTCCAGCAGGTAACGAAACTGGATCACTAAACTTAGTCCCAAATCCAGAACCGCTCCAAGGATAAGCGATTACATACGGACTTAAGGTCTGCACCATTGCTACAGCGTCCCCTGCGGGGCTAAACGCCACTCCATTGCCTTGGCTTGTCGGTAGTGTGCTCGGATCACTAAACTTAGTCCCAAACCCCGAACCGCTCCAAGCGTAGATAGTGATATATGAGGGAGTAACATGGCTCACGGCTATGGCATCTTCACTCGGGCTAAAAACCACTCCATTACCATCACCAGCAGGTAAAGTGCCAGGATTACTGAATTTAGAACCAAACCCGCTTACGCTCCAAGGATATGCACTAACGAATGGGGTTGTTCTATGAGCAACAGCAATAACGCTCGCTGACGGACTGAAAGCAACTCCATTACCTTGTCCTGTTGGCAGTGTACTCGGATTACTAAATTTAGAGCCAAAGCCACCAGATCCCCAAGAATAAGCTGTTACATATGGGCTAGTTGAATGAGCTACGGCCAGAAAATCGAACCTATTCCTCCCGACCATCATCATTTGAGCTATACCGCTCACTTCAACTGATCCTCTATGACTTTAAGCATGATCTTCTCTTTCTTTTGTTCCAATATGTTGGACGCTAAAAGTTCTTTTAGCTGAGTAAGGAACGGTTGTAACGTAGTATCGTCGCTATATTGTGATCTAACTTCTTCAATAGCGGCTTTAAAATTATCTATATTTATCTGATACTCCAGCACCGCTTGTTGTCTTTGTTCTAATGCGTTTCTAAGTAGCGTTTCTCTATCCATCATTTATTACCGTCCAGTTAGGAGATTGAGTGTCATCTATAGTACCCCAATTAGCTGATTGGCTTCCTTCTACAGCACCCCAAATTATACTCTGATAATCATCTATCATCGTCCACTTATTGATTTTAATTGCGCCAACACCGCTATATCCAGCCACACCAACTAAATTTACAACTATACCAGAACCGAAACCTACAGTACCTATTGAACCAGTGCTAGATACACCAGCTACTGTTTTACTAACCTTAAGACCTACAGTACCTATTGAACCAGTGCTAGATACACCAGCTACTGTTTTACTAACC
>CAZZLB010000006.1:3153-22082 GCA_964654655.1 uncultured Rhodoferax sp.
ACCTACAGTACCTATTGAACCAGTGCTAGATACACCAGCTACTGTTTTACTAACCTTAAGACCTACAGTACCTATTGAACCAGTGCTAGATACACCCGTAACAGAAACCGTCTTCGATATCGAGCTACCTAAATATAGCTGCCACGACATTTTATGCTGTCGTGTTTATAGCTAAAGAGCCATCGGCCCACTCTTTAGGGCTAGTTTGGTCTATCCAAGTAATAAGCACCTGATCAGCATTCATTTCTGTAGATGAAAGATCCAATTTAACAGATACAGTAGCAGCAGGTGTTACTGTAGGTAGCGTGGATAGATTAGAAAACGCCCCTCCATCTTTACTGATCTTAAAATCACCAGCCGCAATTGTAGGACTGCTTTTCATACTTAAGTTATCTGTAGCGTCCCTAAGAGTAATATATGTGACAAAAGCTTGATTCTTTTTAGGTGGATTTGCATTCGCCATTAATATACCCCCAACTGGTAGCTACAGTTATTTACACCTTGTTCAACATAATACCCAACTAAATAGATAGACATCATTCTAGTCTTAGCTGTTCCACCATTATAATCCGAAAAAGCTCCAGTATTATCTAATCTACGCACCGCATATACATAGTTATTAGGTGGGTGTATCTTATCAGATTTAACCCCATCTCCATCAAACGCATAAATACTAAGGTTATTAACTGTAGTAGGTCTGCATGTTATTGCTACCGGGGTATTAGCCGACATCATATAGGGGGTAGAGAAATACAGCCCTACAAATCTAGTTGTAGCTGTAGCAGATGCCATAGTAGCATCGGCTGTCAAAGTCCTCTGTACCGTTGGTGTCCCTAAAGGATCGCTATACAACAATAACTCAAAGTCAGAAGAGTTACCCGCCAGACTAACCATAACCTCTATACCTAACGCATAAAAAGTATAAGGCAATTTAATCAAATTGCCGTATTCATCCGCCGTACCCGTACCAGAATTTATAGTTACTGTATTAATCGCGGCTTGCATAGCAAATCCATACATGTAACCTACTGACCCATCATCAAACACTATATAAGCCATAGGATATGCAGATGTGTTTGCATAAACCCCGGTAGTGTTCTCTACAATAGATCCGCCTAAGATATTAGCATTAACCTCTGTACCGGTAGGAGCGTGCTGCACCGCAATAGAATCAACGCCCCCGCGAGCTGTCATGGACAGAACTATTGCTATTAGATCTCCATTCGCTATAGTCTTACTTCCACTAGCCATAACACTTTGCTGCACTGCCGTGCCTGTTACTCCCCCTCCACCACCAGTATAAGTAACGCTAACGTCATTAACCCCATCACCTTGACCAGGGCTACTAGCTGTAGAAACATCTTGGATACTAACTACAAAAGTAGTTCCAGCATTAGCAAATGTAACTGTCCCAGTAAACCATACTATCTTTCCCCCACCAGCAGCGGATATTGTTTTGCTACCACCGAGAGGATTCTCTAAGAATACTGAGCCCACAATCTGAGTGGTCTCTCCAGTCGCATTTAGAGTAGATGCAGTACCTACAGAACTACTGGAGTATCTTTGAAAAGGTACGGTTTGGTAATTTGTACCTATAGAGTTTATTTGGCTCATGCAGTTATAGTAAGACCTGTAGTCAAAGCTGTTTTTAACTGAGCAACAGTTCTACCTTTTTTAGCCAACCTAAGAACGCCTTTTAGGAACGCTTCTTTTTCGTCTTCAGTGAACGGAGCAACAACATCTGGGCTATATATGGTAATAGTACCGTTGAAGTCTCCAGTTATAGAGATAGTCACATGAGTACCATCATCGCATTCTCTAGTTTTAGTTAAAGTAAGTGTGCCCATTATGCTATTCTAATGATCGCTGTAGCTGCAACTGGTGATGGGAATGTGATTTGAAAATCCCCAGAACTAACTGTCTGGTCCCCGCCAAAACTTAGCACCGCGCAAGCGGGATTTCCAGCAGCGGAACTATTATATATAATCCCCCCAGATGAAGTAAACGTAGCTGAAGTCCAAGTGTAATCGCTAAAATCACATACAGCAGTAGTACTATCTGCTACTGGCGTAACTGAAGTCAATGTTGCTCCTCCAGTTGTGTAACCGCTTCCATTAGGGAGCTCATCCGAATTGCTAGTTAAATTGCTGTAGCTAGTAGTGGCAGTCCCATAAGTTCCTACGATAGATGCTGTTGCTTTACCTAAAGCTAACTTAAAAGTATTTCCTGTAGGGTTAGAGAAATTATGTACGGCCTTAAGTATCTCTACCTTAAACGATGTAGGCATTGCAGTTGTAAATCCAGCCATATTAATCCTCCAACAGTCTAATTACTTCACTCTGACCAGCATTTCTTAGTTTGTTTGCTATAGTAGTTTTATTAGATGCCACACATTGTCTGCCGTAATTTATGAGTACTTGACGTACCTGATCCCTAAACATCTGTGCTTGTTCTCTAATAATAGGATCACTATTATTTCCTATATGTATGATTTGTGTTAAAGCTGCTTCTGATAACTCTTCGGGAGTAAACCCCCTACCAGATACAGATAATGCTCTAATCTGACCAATTTCTGCTTCTCCACTAGAACAAAACATTATTCCATCCTTATTAAAGCTGTAGTTGAAGTATTAGCAGGCGTAGTCACTGTAAAATCATTACTTACACATACCTTGTCTGCACCAAAATCTAGCAGGGCGATAGCCTTATTTCCCTTACTCGAGTTATATATCATAGCCCCTCTGCATGTAAACGTAACACTACTCCACACAACATTATTAAAATTGACGTACGACACTCCATCAGATCCTTGCCTTACTGTTACTCCAGTAATTATTTCCCCTCCAGCAACATACCCAGATCCTACAATCTCATTGGTTGTAGTATATACTGTGGTCTCATTAAGGGTCATATTGGCATTACCATCATAAAGTGCCATGTATAGCACGTCATTAAGTAAATCATGCACGCCTTCGAACAACTGCGTCTTAAACGAATATACTTGGCCTTGTTGTATCATCTAATAGGTACTCGCACTTGGCCGCTTCTATAAGCATCCTGACGGTTCTTACCGTCACCTAGTTGTTTAGCTATAGCTAATGCTTCGTCGTACTTCTGCTGGTACATAGCCGTTATATCCTGCTCACCTTTCATGTATACATAGGCTTCTACTAGAGATCCATAAAATAAAACCGTATCAAAGTTATCACCTAACCAAGAAGTACCGGCATCAACTATAGATTCTGGGTAATAGAAATAGTGCAACTCGACAGAATAGTCGTCATCTGGAGTTGGTCCTAATATAAAAGCCAACTCGTTAGTAGGAGTTATGGGGGGAGTGCTAGTAGTTGCGGGACCAAAAATAGAGTAATATTTAGGTAAACCTGCCCCAGAAACACTATTCGGGTAAGCTTCTCTAATAAAATTCACGTCTTTATTGAGCAAATAATAGTAGTCGTCAGAAGCATCAATTACCGCTAAAGAATACACCGATAAAAAATCACTGGGAGCTGCTAAGTATTTATTGCCCGATGTAAGAGTGCCCGTAGAGTTTTTTCTAAGGGCAGGAAACTGGATAGAGTTGTATACTTTTTGTTCTGCATTACGAACAAACTGAGCTACCTGGTCGTCAGAACTTACCCCCCCTGTGGTACTAGGAAAAGTATTCTCACAAAAAGCCTTTATTTGAGCAGATAGCTGAGTATAGTTCATAATCTAGCACAAGGGTCCTCTAGCCATAATCCCACGTCTTGCCGCGCCAGTACCTCTAATCTTAACCCCTGAAGTCTTAGTAGAGTTATTATCTGGGTCACCAACACTCACACGCATAGCGACATCGTCAATCTTAACGTCTTTAGCTGCTACGTTATTAGGATCTCTTTTCTTAACATAGGTAACCATATTAGCCCCTCTTTTGGTAGTTAGCACGGGCTAAGTTTCGCCCTACTTTACGCATCTCTTCTGAAGTAACTCCAGCACTACCAGTCCCACCTCTCTGAATACCCTCAGTTCCACCCTTACCTACATACTTGCCTTTAGTCTTACCCTTCTTAGCTACACCATCAAATGAGGCCATAATAACTCCTAAGTAATATCAATTGTAACATCGCCCATTCTAGCTACAGTCACTAAGCTATTAGGCGTTAAATCTGCATCATAAGAACTAGCCCCACCAACAGGAGCCCACCCCCATTCAAACACTCTGCTGCCATCTTGAGGATACCCTAAATTATTGGTGCCTGATGAAATATATGTGGTATCAGGTCTGGCATTCTTCAAAGCCTGGGGGTCATCTATCGGCCACATACCAACTTGTAACTGGGGATGATCTTGCTCCCAACAAGGAGGGCACACCCTAATATTAGTCAGTTTTAGCTTTATGGTTAGATACTGAAGTTCTTTAAGTTTATACCTAAATCCGCACCTATCGCATATCGCTATCGCGTGCTTTTCTGATGCAAACCTATTGCTCATTATCTAACCCAGCAATTTCTAGGTACAAACCTAACCGGAGCTTTATCTCTATCCTCATCAGAAGCCAACTGCCACTGCATATCGTATTCAGCTTTAAGAGCCATCAATCTATCTTGGGCACCAGGTAACTTCATAGCTAAATAATAAGCAAGCCCTGCCACCATAGCAGGCAAGAACCTAAACGGTATATCTTGTTCAAAAGTGCCCCCTGCCCCTGCGTCTTGCATACGTTTTAATCTGTAGTACATCAACGTGTATTGGTTACCCGGGTTATTAGGTGTAGGCCAAATATAGACGCAAGGTAAGTTATTTCTAGTTACGGAAGCGCCAGTCGTATGCGACGCAGCGGTTGTACCGTTCTGCCCTCTATAGCAATTAGATAGCGTAGTATCAGACTTATTCATGTAGCTTATAATTTCGCTGCCAATCGTAATAAACCCAGTCGAAGCTAGTTCGGATGTACTAGATAGAGTTATGGAACTATCATCCGCATCAATATTGCCATTCAATGTAGCTGTAAGTGGGTAGCTTATGCCTGCCTGTCTATTCACGTATATCTGAATAGGCCTACCATTAGCCAATTTATTGGGTATTGATATATACGTGGGTTCTGCAATTCTAGTAATGCTAATATCAGTCTGACCAGACAGCCCTGGGTACTGACGCACCACATGGTCCAATAAATCTACTGTGTCTAAAGGTAGTGGGTATATGCCCTGACCAGTATTAAGAGGAATCTGACCCTGATCTACAGTCCATAAATTCACCCCTCTCGATGCCCACTCCAGCAGCATCAAATTCAAAGATCGTCTAGCCGTTCTTAAGTCGTACCCGCTACGCAGTTCTTGGCCGCACCTCTCAAAAGCTTCTTCACAAAGATCTTCTAAGGTAAGGTTAAAGCTAGATGTTCCTGAAGTGCTCATTTAAAAGTCTTCCTAGCCTTCGACAACCCACCCCGTTTATAAACCTCAACCACATCAGGATTGTCTTTTCTACGAATAGTCTTAGGGCGTTTAGAAGGCTTTATGGCCCCCATACCCCGACTTGGCATCATATGATCTTACCTTTGGTTTTACCTTGCTTAGTAACCCCGTCAGCAGCCCTAACATACCCGCCTTTAGCATACTTCTGAGTAGCGTATTTCTCTGCCGACATCTTACCTGACTTCAGCGCACTGCCTCTTTTAGACAAAGACCCCATGCTACCTTTCTCCCCTTCAGCTTTCTCAGCCTTTGCGTACTGTTTAGGGCTAACTTTACCGCTCTTAACCGCCTTGGCTTCACTCATTTCTTCAGCTTTGCTTTCTTTACCACCAAACATCTTAGCCATAATTAAACCTCATCTTAGAGTACTAACATTTCCATCTTTTACGAGCCTGCCTTAAACGACTATTAGGGTCTTTAGCTGCCTCTGGAAACTGCTTCATTTGACCAGCGCTTCTCGCACAGAACGATTTTCTTCTAGCTGCCCGTTTACCAGTAGGGTTATCCTCAGTAACAGCGGTTTGAAGTTTGGACCCTGGGTTGGCGCTACGATAAGCCTCTACCCCTTTCTTCGTCATCCCTGCACCCTGCTTAGTCGGGCGAAAATTACCCGATTTCACTGAGGTTTTTATCCCCATGTCCTTAGCCATATCACTTAAACGTTATATGCTGTTGAAAATTATGCCATACGTAAGCAGCTATAGCCACAATCGCCGAATATAAAAGTGCAGATAGAGTTTTTTCTATAACGGCTTTACGAAACTCAGAACGTTCCACTTCGGCTTTTATTGCCAGTCTAACCCAAGATCGCTCTTCGTTAGACAACGAACATTGTTCTAAATTAGCGGTTATAGCAAACTTAACTGCCTCAGTTATCTCGCGTCTAGTCTCTTCATCAAGGCTCATTTTATGTCCTTAAGCTGCAACTGCCTTAATTACTGCAAAATTGAATACCGGCTGCTCTGTGGTAGTGCCGCTGATAGTGTTAAAAGTGATATTGAAGCTACCCGCTGCAACAGCAGTTACCGCTAACCGATACAAGTCTGTACCTGATTTTTGGCTTAAAACTATAACATCGGTAGCTGCTACGGTAGCGTTTGTGACTGTGAATGTCGCTGCTGTGGTAGATCCTGCGGCGGATACTAAGGTAATTGAACCGTTAGTTTTATCGAGTGTGACACCTGTTGTACGGCTAGAAGCTTGAGTAACCGCCCCTCCTGATCCGGTAGTATAACCTAACGTACCAGCTCCAAATATAAGCACTGAACCAGAAAAGTAATTAGGTGCTGTCCCAGAGGAATAGAAATTGTAGGTGTTAGCAGCGGTGGCTATATTACTAGCATAACCATATGTAGCGGTTAAATTTACATCGTCGGTGGAAAAACCTGCTGTGGATACGACTGGACCTGAAAAATGCGTTGCGGTCATTAAAAATCTCCTGAGTTATAGCTCACACTACGTAGCCTCTATAACGTCTGCCAAGCCAGTCTACGCAGATAAATATCTTGGTTGCCTACTTCCTTATACCACTATTTCACATCAAATTCAACTCTATCTCTTATATATTTACACTCAGCCTGTAGTATCTTTATAGCTACTAAGGCGCTATTAAGGAGTTCTGTATTTCGCTCCGGAAGTCTCGATTCAGAAGATAATCCAATCTCTCCAACCGTTTCTTGTCTATCGCCATTTTTGTCTCTGGGCACGGTGTTTCCACTACTACAGTTTTTGGTGCGGATTGGCAGGCTACTAGGTTTGGGGGTATTAGCAATATCAACCATAGTCGCAGCGTATTCTTTCTCAGCATTCTCATGTTTTATCCTTTCTTTTTCAGCGCGTTCTTCCAGTTCAACTTCTCGTTTACGCAAAACCTCTTCCCCATCGGCTTTTATTTTATCTATTTCAGCTCCATACTTAACTTCTGCTGCGGAATAACCGCAATCATAGATTGCACTATATAGCCACCACAGAGCGCCTACAATAGCTATAAAACCTATTATCTGGGGGAGATATCTAATTAAAAGAACTGGCATACTATTTAGCCGTAGAAACTACGTAAATATAACCGAACGTGCCGGTATTAGTACCCGATGTAATTATCCCAAACTTGTCACCGTCATTTAGCCAATACAGCTCAGTATTATTCTGGAACAGTACGTCACCAGTAGAAGTAGTAACGCTAGTTACAGGGTCAACAGTCGTATCTTGTCCTACTTTAACCCAACAATCGCATGTAGCATAAACTTTATACATACCTCCAGCTAACGCACTCGATTTCGCTGCAACATTGCTTATACTCACTCTACCGCCAGTCTTGCCTTGTATTCTTAATGCTTCCATGTTTTCTCCGTCTACGATAGATTAATAGGTGGTCGGTTCCAGATCTGAAGCCCAGTAGATTTTGCATACACTATAGGATCAACTCCATCAGAACCAGTACAATAACACAATGCATTCATAATCCTACTGAAAGGTAGATTTTCACATCCAGACTGCCGACCGCCTACTTGGTTGCCTATTGTTAGCCAAGTACCTGTAGTTAAATTCTCAACCGCGCAATATGAAACGCCAGTAGTAATATCTTGTACATACATAGGGTCTCTTGCGCCTGATTCTGTGGTAGAGCTTCTAACATAACTCAATACAGGACGCTTCACATATAAATGAGTTCTTACCCAACATCCTAAATCAGAATCTGCTGACCCAACGGCGCTTCTATATGCCCAATATCCATCTGGCACTGCTCCGCTTGGTATTATAGTACCCACTGAAGGGACTGCTGTAGGTTGATATGTTGGCCAATTACCGTTAGCGTTGTTATCTGCTGAAAACTTATAGTATAAACCTCCTCCTACAGACCCTCTGATAACCTGCAATGTTATCCTATAATCTCCTAATCCAGTATTACCATTATACCCTCCGGTTTTATAGTCCCAAATAACATAGAAATTGGCCCCTGCTGCATAGTCCATTATTGTTGGAAGCTCTGCTGGGATAAAATGGCACATGGTTATATAAAACTCACTCAATTCTGCCGGAGGTGCACCGCCTGAACCTGGACGTGTGATATGAAAATCTATTTGGGGTTTTACACTTGACCCTCCAACAGCAGTATTTCTAAAGTGTACTGGCTGATATAACTCTCTAGTCCCTGTGGGTACTCTAGGGCAGTCAGTTGCTTGTAATATGTTCTCTATCTGAGAGGTTACAGTCGATGTAGTATAGAATGGGGATATTATGGTAGACGAGGTTACATTCTGAGAGTTATTGATATTATATGTACCAATCCCACCAGTACCCGTACCAAAAGAACTAATTGTTGTTCCAGCGGATACTCCGCCTACAGTATTTCCTATTGACCCGCCATTAAGCAGTGCGCCAGATGACACCGCTGTAATGTTTAATACCGTTCCAGATATAAATCCAGTCCCAACGAACCCCAAATCAGGTATCATCTGAATGTAAGTCTGGACATTAGAGCCCATAAAACTTTGTAGGCTAGTGGGAAACGTACATCCAGTAAGAGCGTCAGTCCCGCTTATATTTTGCCTAAAATCAACCCCAGGGGTAGAGTCTGTTATTGCATCCAGTGTCACTCCAGTACCAAACCACGTTGCGAACTTTAACTGCGGAGCGTTGCTATTAGCTGCGGCAGATAATGCGTCTGTTGTTACGGGGTTATAGGCCATTATGCCGCCAACCATTCAAGGGAATAGCTCATTAAATCTAGGGTATCAGAGGCATCTTTAGTTTGTATTGATACTGAGAACTTCAAAGTAGATGCGACATTAAAGTTAGTTGTTTTATCAACAGCCGCAGAAGCTATACCGGACCCAAATAAACTCTGACTTGAGCTTGTAGAAAACACAGTCGCCGATCCTATAGCTATATCAGTAAAAGCTGGACATATTAATAGGTTAGTGGCGGCTAAAGTCGCAGACCACAAATCTGCATCGTTACCATTACCTGCCGTGCCTAAATTAGCCCTAACTACCATAGTAGCAGGTGTGCCGCCATTATGTCGCTGCAACCTAAGCCTTAGATTTAATGAATCCCCAACAGCAAGTAGCCCTGCCGGAATTGTAGGCGTTCCTATTGGAAAAATAGTTGCAGCACTACCTGTGCCTGCTGATATGTTATTAGTAGGGGCGGCCAAAGTTCCATACACCCCTTTAAACAAGCATGCGTATCCCGATCTTGGACTATATCTAGACGCATTGCTAGTTAAAATAATACGTGAGCTGCCCACATCCGCGCATACAATAGCCATATTAGGCCAACTTGCCGCCGGAACATCAGCTATGGCAGCAGCATAAGTAGCATAATATATAGGACCACTAACTAGGTTTCTTTTGCGTATGGCCGTTGCTGTTGGATCTACCCACCATAATGAACCTGGAGTCGAAGTTCCATCAGTAGTAGAGTGACGATCCGTAATATGCACGTATCTAGCAAGTGTGGTGTCAAACAAAACATCATTGAACTGCGCCCAAGTATATGACGCTACTCCACTGATAACCCCACCTGAGTAATTTAACTCTCCACCTGAGTAGTATACGTACCCAGCAGCACTTACTATATCTAATACACTTGTTGCGTCTGCAACTGACTTACGTTGCATCCCAGGGGACATTGTCATACTACTTCTCCGAGATTAATTTACTACTTTTTACTCTTAAAATCCCTTGATGTCAAGGATTAAACTTATTGACTGCGGTACTGGGCCAAGGAAAGAACACTGTACCAACTACTACAAAAGAAAAGCCCTTAAATTTCTCTAAGGGCTTAGGTAACTACTTGATTTTACTATTAATTTCCGGTCGAGCCAAAGATTCCGAGCGGATCGCTCGCCCCAAAGCTGTACCGTTCGCGTGCCTTGAATCTCATGTTCCCGGTATCAAAATCACCGTCGTTTGAGGTACTAATTGGCATACGAACGAAATGCTTCAGGCCATTGGGGACGTCGGTTGTCAAGAACCACGCATCGGTATCAGTCAGCCAGTGATTAATTGCGTAACCACCAGGGATAGAACCGTTGTTTTTGATTGCGTTGATATCGTTATCTGCCGTACCTACGCGAAGCTCAGTTTCCAACAAGCGGGTTGCGGTAAATTGCAATGCTGGAGGAATAATCAGTTTCTTAGGTTTAGCAGCGATCAGCAAACCACGCTCATCAGTCCATCCTGCAATCTGAATTACCGCATTTTCCAACGCAGTTTCGTTCAAGTCAGTGTCGGTAGAAGGCTTGTTGCTGTTGGTTCCACCACTAATCAAAGGATGTGCTGTACTCAGCAGAGGTTGACCGTCCCCATATAGGAAATTGGAATCAAACCCGTTGTTAAGAATATTAGCGGCCTTGACCTGCTTAGTGTAAGCCATAGAACGAGCCATAGCTTTGGTATAACGAGCTGAGATAGAATCATACAAGTTATCTTCAAAGGCTTCTTCAGTCAAACTGAAGCCCATAGCGATAGTCTCGTGATTGTATCGAGCTGTCCAAGCTTCCTGCCCATTGTCATAAACAATAGATGCGCCCTCACGTTTTACTGGGGCAGCAGAAAAGCCTGATAATTTTGTTTCTTCTTCAAAAGAACGTTCCGAAGATTCTACTTCATAAATCTCTTTGTGTTCTTCACCATATCGAGCGTACTCCAAACCCCATAATGCATTGAGGCCAGGAATAAGCTCCTTCAACATCTGTGCGCGTGATATAGCAGCCATTTAATATCTCCTTATACGCCAGTAGCGGTATCATACTGGTGCATACCAGCATTCCATTTAACAAGTAACTCAGGATAACCTGTGAAGGTTAACGTAACCGTAGCAGATGCAGTAGCATTAGCCGTCAGCGTTAGAGTTGTACCTGAAATGGCAGAAACAGTGACACCAGGGTCAATACCTGAGCCAGTAACATCCATGAACTTCAAGATGTTCGCATTAGCAGCAGATAAAGTAACAGAAGTGCTACCACTAGTTGTAGTGCCTGTAGCAGTCGTAGTGATTGCTGTATCTCGGATTACGTCAATAATCCTAATAGGCAGCGTATTGGTTGTAGCTAAAGACCCCAAGGCTACCGCAGAATTGCCAGTAGTTGTAGATCCTGTATTTTGAACCAAAGCTGCATTACCGCCAATCCAAGCTGCTCCTGCTGCCGCGATTACTGTAGTGCCCGACACAACCGCCGACTTCATAAGGATACTAGGATCGTCTGCCACAATAGCATATGCATCACTAGCCACAGTATTAGCTGGCCAATATTGAGCAAAAAGCTTTTGTTTAGTAGAAGGGTTTGTGTACTCACAACCCAAGAAAATGCCAACCGGTGTAGCAGTGGAAGTACCCGTATCTTTAGCGATAGTGCCTGTAGCCGCCAACTTAACTACGTCACCGTAGAAAATATCAGTAGCGTAAGCAGATGGGATCGCTATCTTACGAATAGACCCTGCATATACCTGACCACCGATCAACTGTACAGGAATTAACCCGTATGGTGCTGAAACTGTAGGATATGCCATGTAAAACTCCTAAAAGTGAATTAACCATTACCAAATTTGCTGACCTTCGTTTTGCTCTCATGAAACACAGGAGCACGAGGATCATTTTCTCTAAAGTAGTCATTAACTATACCGTCAGTTTGCTGTTGAGTTCTTTGCTGGTAATAATTCTTACGCTGACTTACAAACTCAGTTGGCATCTTGCACAATAATAGCCCTCCTACTTCAACTAACCCCTTAAACTCACCCGATTGCGGGCTTATCAATTTAAACTTGGGTTGGTCTTCAATCGTTACCGGTTCCCAACCTTCCCTTAATTTAGATGACACGTTACGAGCATCTGGGGTATTCATGGATGCAACTCGTATCCAACGAAATGAGTATCCCGGCATTGGATCAGGATCAGGCAATAGATCCGGGCGTTGCCACTGTTTAGGCCGCTCGGCAAAATCTCTACCACCAAATTCCCGCGATGCACGAGGATCAGCTTTCATTTTCTTGCTATCAATAAAATCATTGGACATTTGTTCTCTCCATTTTCATAACTTCTTTTGCGTATTGTTCCGGCGTTAACCCTAGCCTTTTAGCAAGCTGAACTTGCGACTGGGTGAGTCTAACCTGTTTGGGGGCTGTTGACCGAGTAGCCGGAGCGACTACTGTTGCGGGTGTACCGCTACGGGAGTTTTGAGTTCCACTTTTAGACGTTTTAAAATACTCTGGGTATTTTTCACGCATTTTATTGTCTACGATCTTGAAGTATTCCTCAGATCCGACAAAATTTGGACCGTATCTTGATTCTAAATGATTGTGAACGTCCAGTGCGCTTTCTGTCATCACAGGATCATTGTTGAACCAACTATTCTTGACCATCCAGTTTTGGGTGTTTGTGTCCAAACTAGGTCTTGATGGTTGTTGTAAGCTTTCTACACTATTAAAGTTATCTTGTAAAGAACTTTCTACGGTAGGTTTGAAGTTGCGCGCTCGATCTGAACGAATAGAAGCTTCAGTGAATTGTTCTTGTGCGGCGATTATCTTATCCGTATCACCCGATTCCTGAGCATCACGAAGTTCTTTCTTAGCCGCATCCA
This sequence comes from uncultured Rhodoferax sp., assembly GCA_964654655.1. Lineage (GTDB taxonomy): Bacteria > Pseudomonadota > Gammaproteobacteria > Burkholderiales > Burkholderiaceae_C > Rhodoferax. Next base: position 16,192 of record CAZZLB010000006.1, read on the forward strand.
GAGCCAGTTTAGCGGCCAACTGCACCGTTTCTAAATACTCTTTCTCGCCTTGAGTCAACGTCTCCTTGAGCCGCTTATTCTCCTCAATCAATTGTCTCGTAGCTACAACAGCAGCTTCTCGTTCACGCTGCGCCGCCTCAGCTCTACGTCGCTCATCATGGTAGACTTTTTTGGCTTGGCGAAGGCGTTCTTGGACCTTAGCGTCATACTGTTTGAGGTCATCGTCTTCTAAATCTTTGACAACTTCCTCTGGCATAGGCTCTCGGCCCCGGTCCTCTTCGGGGGTATCGTCTTCTACCTCAATCTCAAACTCTTCTACAATGTCATCATCCTGCAATTCTTTATCTAGTTCACTCATACTGCCTCCTATGGTCTACGAATCCCGCGAGGGTCTTCTACTACTGCTTCTACGCTATCGTCGTTAATGATTCTCATTTCGCGTCCATGAATTACCACACGAGTGCCTGTATGCGGCCTAACTAGCACAAAATCACCTTCTTTACACCAAGGTCCAGTGGGAAACTTTTCTTTGTCAGCGTAGCAATCAGGGCCTAACCTCATTGTAAACAAAACTGTAGTCAATAACTCCTCATGCGTTATCGTTTTATCAGCTTTGAGTAGCCCCGACTCATACGTATCCTTAATCTCAGGTACAGCACATAATATTCTATACCCACAAGGCGTTGGTAATTGCTTTGCTTTCTCGTTTTGCTCGGTATTTGGTCCGACTTCTTCAGTCATCTTCAGTCTCCGTAGTTGGTTGCAGGTCTTTAATAACAAAACATGCGGCCTCAAGACCCCTTATCTGGCCACACAAATACTTATACTCCTCATAACTCACACAGTTACCCTTAGTAACCATAGCACTCAAGGTCTCTATTCTCTCCTTGTATTCTTTCAACAAAAAGTCTTGTAGGTCCATTATTTTTTGCCTTTAGGTTTCTCTTCTTTCTTAGGCTGCATAGCCGTCTGAATTATCTGGTGACGCTGTGCTCGTTTGCTCGCCTCATCTTGTAGTTTAGCGCGGCTTATATCTATACCAGCACGTAGTCCATCGGCTTGTTTGCGGTGTTGTAGCTCTTCTTTACTCTTAGCTATGGTAGCCCCTACTTGCATACCTGCGATGCGTTCCTGAGCCGCAATGCGCTCCCTCTCAATATTAAGCTGGTCAGCTTTAGCTGCTGAGTCAAGCACAAGTTTCTTCTCTTTAAGGGCCACATCTTTCTCTTTGATCTGAAGCTCTTGAGCTTGCAGTTGGATGAGCGGATCTTGCTGTTGCTGCTGAGCTTTCTGTTGTTGTGCTTGTTGCTGATGTTGACCTAGTAATTGTTGAGCTGCTTGAGCCGCTGCTTGAGAGACTTGGTACTCAACTTCTGGGTCCATATACACATCATCCTCGTCATCCGTTTCTTGAATTAAAGGCAACTGTTGTCCCATTAACCCTTCCATTTGTTTGCGATAGTCAAGAGCCAAGTGCTCACTGACATGCGCCATCATAGCCGACATCATCTGTTGTGCCATTGGATTCTGAGCTAATAACTGTTGAATCATAGGATCTTGGACTGCCGCCATATGTACTGCAATATGAGCTTTGTGGTCTTGATACAGGAACGCCTTAACAGGCTGCATCTTCAATATGTTCTGGTTCTCAGTCACAGGATCTTGCGGTCTGGCATCTTCGGGTAGTTTCACCAACTGATCTGCGTTCTTTATACCCAGCACACCTAGCATCTGGCGATGTAATAATGGAAGGTTATATAACTGAGGTGCCCCACTAGCCAACTGCAATGCGGCTTGATACTGCACAACTTTCTGCGACATTGTGGCTGCGTTTGGATCTGATACTGGATAGACCTCACAAGTATCGTAGTCTGATTGCTTGGCTTTGCGGTCCCCTATCTCAGGGTCGTATGAATACTCATCAGGTGCGTAGTCACGGATTATATTCTTTAAGAGTTGCAGCTCCATCTTCATGGAGTAATGGACCCGAGCTTGAACAGCCGACATAACTTTTAGTGTACGCTCTAATATAGCTAGAGTAGTGCCGACAGGGGCTTGAGCACTCATATCACTGATTTTTAAGTCAGCAGCACTTGCAAACCTACGTCCTTCCTCAACAATCTTATCCAGTAACGCCATTAGAACCTGGCTGGGCTCTTTATATGGCAGAGGCATTATGTTGTCTCTCAACGCCCCACTTGGTATGTCCACATCTCTAAACTCACCAGGGGCAATAGGTGTGTCGTCACCTTTAACCCGAAGGCCTTTAGTTTTGAACCCTCCTGGAAGGTTACTTAGTGTACCTGCATCAACTAATTGACGAACAAGAGACGTTCCTGACTTAGCAAACGCTCCAACAAGGTGAATAAGTCCAAAATTATAAAAACCAAACCCAGGAACATAACCGTAATGAACAAAGTGGTTACGACGGAGCTTTTTCTCATCATCACACCTCCAATTACGTCTAACAGATAGGACTTTGGTTGTCCCTTTGTCTATAGTTATGATATAAGGTAGAGCAATTCCCGTCTCATGACCGTCTTCATCAACATCCTCATACCCTTCAAGGTCTAATTCCACCTGCATCTCAAGTAGTCGATATCTACTATCAGTTGAAGCTCTGAACCCAAGCTTTTCAGCTATCTTTTCCTCGATATCATCAAGCGTATTCTGCGGTTCACCTAAATCCAAGTCTCTATAGAACCCTGCTACCTGCAATTTACGAAGCTCATTCTCCGTTTTTCGCATAATATGGGTAATTCTAGGCGAAGTTGCTAGGTCACTAGCGCCATATGGCACCACAACGTCCTCTGCCGGGGCAAAAATAGACACTTCCCGGCCAAAATTAGGGTCATAATAGACTTTTTTGAACGCATTTCCCGATAATCCAAGCCCCCAGATCATCCTTTCGTGCTCTGCACGGTACTCAGTCATCACTTGAGTGATGCGGTAGTTCATATCCTCTTGAACGCGCTCTGCTGAAGCCTTTTTCTCGCTAGTTTCCTTGCCAATTATAGAAGTTTTAACCGGACCTGATGCCGGAAGAGTCTCCATAACCGTCTCAGCTTGGAATTTAACGAGTGCTTCGCTCAATAACGGATGATAAACACCGCAAGCGCCATCCCAAGGCTCCGTTCTCTCCTCAATTTTAAGCCCTAAAAGCTCTAATCCGTCGATGTACGTCCGTATCCAATCTTTCCGAGAGTCGCAATCCGACTCAAAATCGCTAATGAGCTCACTAGACAAAGATTGAAGATAGCCCTCATCAAGGTATTCAGCCAAATTAGCATCAAAGTCGGCATCTGAAGGTGGCGCTTTTTCAAACTCGATCAGCATGTCGCCTGTATCTATGGACACACCTTCAGGATCTTCAATAGTCACATCAATCCCAGGATCATCCGTCATACCCAAAGGTTCCCCTTGAGGCGCACCAAACATGCTCTTATCTATAGTCATATCTTACCCTTCGGGCAAAGCCCTAGTAATACTCCCTTCTGCGTCTGAACTCCGGTATCTCATCTTCTTGATCGCTATGCAACTGTATGAACCCGCCTTGTCGGAAGCGCATTAAAGCCTGAGATACGGTATCACAATTATGCGTCAACATACCATTAGCGAAATAACAATGAGTGTCTTCAACTGTTAGATTATAGACCTTTTCTCTCTTTGTAGTTTCGCATACCGACTTTACTTTTACAGGCGTTTCTGAGTATTCAGTGACTATGTGGGAGTCACTGGTCAAGTGCTTAATTTTTCTCCATCCAGTTAGTGCGGCTAATGGGTGCGATTCTGTACCTTCAATAATCTTTCCATCAGTTAACTCTACTCTCCATATAGGGCATACTCCTGTGCATCCGGCAGCTAAAACTTTTCTTGGTCCAATTGGAGTGCTTACTAATTCCCCTTCTACTACAGATTCGATAGGTTTTTTGCTTCCATCTGACATAGTTATCTGGGTTCCAGCTACCAAACACAGATCATCATGTTCAGACGACGGAAAACTCGCTACTTCTTCGATCACTTCTTCAGCCCAATGTTTCCTTGGGGCCCAAACTCTCCCACTAGAGAATATATCAGCAACGGAATTTAATCTAGCTATTTTATCAGATCCCTTCGATGGGGTGTAATCTTGCACAGGTATACCCATGCGTCTTAACTCAAATATGAGGGGGCTACCAGCAGCTTTTGCCTCAATAATTATGGCGTCTGGACTCCATTCCTTATACTCACGTATAGCCCTTTGTTTTAACTCAGGAAACTCCATGCGCTCTTTGAAAGCATTCAGCAGTATAATATTAGCTTGCGCCCTACCGGTGTCGTCATCTTTATAGAACACACCCCAAGTCGTACAAGCTGAATAGTCAGACCGTTGAGTCTTTAAGAATGCCGTATCCCATGACTGCAAACAAAACTCTATTCTAGGCGGCTCAGTCTCTTCCCATATATTCCACCACTCCCGCTTCACAATGGCCGAAACATCACTGGTAGGTTGTTGTTGGTACTGGGCTTGCCACTTCGCATTAGGCAGCTCGTTTCTTAGGGCTACTAGGGCATCTTTAGACCAGAACTCAGGCCATAAGGGCTTATCCCCATCGAACAGTGCGGGGAGTTCAATCACTTCCCAGTTCTCACCATCCCTTTGTGCCGCAGCTTTTATTATCTGTGCCGTTAAGTCCCGCTTGCTCCAACGAGTCATGATTAGCACCAGGGCCCCGTTAGGTTGTAGCCGTTGCCTCGGACCAGATGTGAACCACTCGTACACCTTATCGTAGATCTCAGGGTTTGTTTCTGCCTGCACCGCCATCTGTTCATCGTGGGGGTCATCAATGATAATGATGTCACCGCCTTGCCCCGTAACCGAACCACCTACACCAATAGCGTAATACTGACCATTCTGATTTGTGTTCCATCGACCCGCAGCTTTCGAGTCAGTCCTAAGAGACACATCAGGAAATATGTTCTGGTAAATCTCAGAGTCAACTAAGTTACGCACCTGCCTACCGAAGCCTACAGCCAACTCAGCCGTAACCGAGCACTGGATAATCTTCTTTCTCGGGAACTTCCCCAGGAACCACGATGGGAACAAATACGAACCCATAATGCTCTTCATATGACGAGGCGGCATGTTGATTATAAGTCTTTTGCAGGTGCCATTAGCCACTCGTTGGAACGCATCAGCCATGATCTTATGGTGCCTACCCGCTATATACCCTGGGTACACTTGCCTGACATACGACATAAAATCTTCACGCGCAGCTTCTTTGGTTCGCATCTGAAGTAGCACTTCTAACTCTTCAAGCAAGCGTGCCTTATCCGACTCGTTAAGCCGGGGCAAGACCTTCTCTATGTCATCTAACGACAGATTATTAAGTACTGACCTATGGTGTTGCGGTGTCATTTCTCTTTATATCTACAGGCCCTAGCTCATCCATCAAAGACTCAGTTGTTATAGGAGTCACATCGATAATGTCGGCACTCATCAGGCGTTTAATCTTATCCTTAATAGCCTCTTCAAGCGAGTCGGCTGTTCTATGCGTAACGGTCACTTGGGATCTCTCAGTAAATAACCCAATATCTGAATGCTTACCAAGAAGCTCAATAGCCTTTAGCTCGTACTTAGGGTCCCCACAGTTTGCTAACTCAAGTAGTTTGTTAGTTAAGGCTACACGAATATCAGCAGCTTCTACAGCCAATCTAGCTGAATAAGTACGAAGGAACTCTCGGGCAGCGAAGCAGCTCTCAGGAGTAGTCAACTTGTCTGTCTTTCTGAACCTAACCGCCTGCTCAATTAACTCAGCCGCTTGCCTAGCACCTGCCTCATCCAACTCAATAGGGGCATCAAGCCCCTCAATCAGATCAGTAGTTGTGGATGTAATATCCAATTCAGACAA
>CAZZLB010000007.1:0-22009 GCA_964654655.1 uncultured Rhodoferax sp.
CGACGACAGTGCGGCGCCACGCGGAGATTTTGGTCCACGCAAGCCTGCCTTTGGCAAGCCGATGGGTGTGAAGCCTGGCAATGGCGGGAAAGTCTTTGTACCTGGTGATGCCAAAAAGCGATTGGCACGGAGTGCTTGAACGACTGCAGCCCAGTTTCGAATGCAGATTCAGCGGGTTATTGCTTTATAATCACCCGCTGAGCAGAAAGATCTCGAGTCATTTCTGCTTGGTCGTTGCAGTCTAGCTGCAGTGACAATTTCCGGAAATTGTTTCATTAACTCACTAGGTATTTTCAAATGAAAAAAACGCTTGTTTTGGCTGCTGTTATTGCCGCCGCCGCTCTGGTTGCTTGCGGTAAGAAAGAGGAAGCCCCTGCTCCTGCCCCCGCTCCGGCAGCTGCTCCTGCTCCGGCACCCGCTGCTTCGGCTCCTGAGGCTGCTGCTTCTGGCGCTACCGCGCCGGCTTCTGCTGCTGCTCCGGCACCTGAGGCTGCTGCCAGCGCTAAGAAGTAAATCTTCTTATTCCTCAACCACGTTGAGAAAAAAAGCCACCGTTAGGTGGCTTTTTTTTGGCTGGACAATTTGTCGAAATTGACCAGGTCGGCGACCTACTTCAGGTCATCCGCAATGACTTTGACGATCCGTTGTGCGTTGGCGGTCGTGTCGGCGGCACCACTGGCATTCAGAACAGAGACGGTAGTCGATTCTCCTTGACTGACCAGTTTGATGCGGTATTTCAAAGGAGCAACATTGTCTTTCGATGAGCCGAACAGTGACGCCAGCAGGCCGGGCTCAGATTTCTCAGTGGACGGATCAACATACCGTACAAAGTAGATGCCCTGGCTGCGGTCCCGATCTTCAACTGTAAAGTTGGCCCGGTCAAGCGCCAAACCCACTCGTCGCCAGGCACGGTCAAAGCCCTCGTCAAGCTGGACGACCGAGACTCCGTTCACCACGGCGGTACGTGCCACAGTCTTGTTGGGTGCTGCCGCGATGAGGGCCTTGGACTGCTCTTTCGTCGCTCCCAGTTTCAACATCAATCTGCCCAGGAATTCCGCTTCAAGTTCCGGGTCCGGTGCCTTGGGTTGCCATACGGTGGAATCTTTTTCTTTGCTGCTGTACACCTCCATCATGCCACGGTGACTGATGTAAATCTCGGTTCCGCCACTCGCACCGCGTTCCAGTCGGGTGCGAAACTTGTCGCGTTCGCCGGTCGAATACAGGGAATCAAACAATTTCCCAATCGTGCTGCGAATAATGTCTTGCGGCAGTTTGGCACGATTCTCGGCCCACTCGGTTTCCATGATCCCAAGGCTGGACTGGTCCAGAATCAGGAGGAAGCCATTTTCCTGCCAGAAATCTCGAACCGTATCCCAAAGCTTGTCGGCTGGTCGACTGATGACAAGCCAACGCTGACTGCCAGCGCGTTCAATGCGTGCATCTCCCAATTCCGTGATCGCGGTCGGCGTGGCCGGGCTGGCTTGTCCGAGCTGGAAGCTTGAAGCAGTGACCACGCCGCCGGGAACTGCATACCGGGTGTTGCGGGAGAGTTGGGTCAGATCGGGCGGGACATCCAGCGCCGGACCCTTCCCTGCGCTCTTGTAATTGATCTTGTCACTATCGAGAACCGAGCATGCTGCCAACGCAAGCGAAAGGCTCAGTAGTACGAGTTTGCGGAAATGATTCACAAAAAAAGTTCCCTTAGGGTGATGAATAGGGTGGGCTGGCGTCGGTCAGAGCAGGCCGGTTGCGCGTAGGGCACTTTCCACTATCGTTTCATTGGCTTGCGTCAGACGGGTCATTGGCAGACGCATTGTGCCTCCGCACAACTTTATTCGTGCCATTGCCCATTTCACCGGAATAGGGTTGGCTTCGACAAACAGGTGCTTGTGCAAGGGAAGCAACTTGAACTGAATTTCCATCGCCCTCGCGCGGTCGCCAGCGATGGCAGCAACACACATTTCATGCATCTGTCTGGGTACCAGGTTGGCCGATACGCTGACGTTACCGTGGCCGCCGCACAGCATAAGTGCAACGGCAGTGCCGTCGTCACCGGAGTAAACGGCAAAGCCTGTCGGCGCCTCCCGGATTAGCCACTGGGCCCGTTCGATATTACCGGTCGCTTCCTTGATGCCGACAATACCGTCGAGTTGAGCCAGACGCAGCACCGTGTCATGGGCCAGATCTGCGACCGAGCGACCCGGGACGTTGTAGAGCACCATGGGGAGGTCAACTGCCTCTGCAATGGCCTTGAAATGCAGATACTGTCCCTCCTGGGTTGGCTTGTTGTAATACGGAACAACCTGAAGTTGGCAGTCGGCGCCAACGGCTTTGGCGAATCGTGCCAAATCGATGGCTTCCGTCGTTGAATTGGCACCGCATCCAGCCATGATCGGTATACGCCCGGCTGACTGCTCCACTGCGACACGGATGATTTCGCAGTGCTCCTCGACATTGACTGTGGGGGATTCACCTGTTGTGCCAACGACACCGACGCAATCGGTGCCTTCGGCGATGTGCCAATCGATCAGTTTGCGCAGGCAGGGATAATCCACCTTGCCATCTTCGTGCATGGGTGTTACAAGAGCCACGATGCTGCCGGTGATTTGGCTGAATGAGGATGTCATGTCCAGGTGCTTGTTAACGTCGTAAAGAAGCATTCTACCTAGAGAGCCAGGCGTCTTGGGGACGGCAAGCCCGGATCCGGTGAATCCGTTTTCACGGCGGCAATTCGCTGCACGACGCGCGCCGGCTGATCAACAAAACCCTCTTCAAAGGCGACGATCCGCAGGCTTGCGAAGGCGTGGAGCAGTTCTCCTGGTTCCAGCAGAAAGTCGGCTCGGCGTGGTCTGCCAACGGTCTCATTTCCAGCAGTGAACGTTTCATAAATAAGCAGACCGCCCGGCGCAAGACTGGCAGCGATGAGCGGGAAGAGTGGTCGCCACAAGTAGTTGGTCACAACAACAGCACCATACGGCCGCGCATAAAGGTTGTCCTGAAGTGGCCAAGGATCATTTTCGAGGTCCGCCAGAATGACTTGACCGAAACGCGCAGCTGACTCAATTGCATCTACAGATCGATCGATACCCGTGACCGTGTGCCCCTGCTGAGCAAACCATTTCATGTGACGTCCCTGGCCACAGGCAATGTCCAGTACCGATTGTTCCGGTGCAATCAAGTGAGACCAGCGTTTGACCCAGTCGGACGCCGGCATGGTATCAAGCAAGACCTTCTGTTCAGGACGATCGCTCATACCTTGGTGGTCTAGAAGCAGCCCCAAACCTGATTCGCCAGCGTGACCAGGAAATCGGGCCGTACATACAGTGAAAACACCGCCAGCAGCAGGCCAGCCGCAGCAGCGTAGAGCGATATTTCTTTGCCGTGCTTCACGAATTCAGCTCGTTTGAGGTGCGGCTGCGCGGACTATAGAAGCTTCCTTGATGGGTAGGTTCACAAGCGCTGCCAGAACACCCAATGCGATGGAGATATACCAGACGAGATCGTAACTACCGGTCCGGTCGTACAGATAACCGCCCAACCAGACGCCCATGAACGAGCCAATCTGATGGCTGAAAAAGACAAAACCGCTGAGCATGGAAAGATGCGCCACACCGAAAATCTGCGCTACGGTTGCATTGGTAGGTGGCACGGTGGATAGCCACAACAAACCCATGACGCTGGAAAATACGTACACGCTCAGTGGCGTAAGGGGTGCCAATAGAAACGCGCTGATTGCAACGGAGCGCGCGAAATAGATAAAAGCCAGGATATTTTTCTTCTGGAGTTTTTGTCCCAACGCACCCGCCGCATAGGTGCCAAATACATTGAACAGGCCGATCAGTGCCAAGGCGTAACTTGCCACTTGCGGCGACAGACCTTTGTCCCTGACATAACTCGGCATATGGACGCCAATGAAGACGACCTGAAAGCCACAAACGAAATAGCCGGCCATCAGCAACTGGAAACTCGGGTACTTGAAAGCTTCGCTCAAAGCCTGAACAATCGACTGCTCACGTTGGTTGGCCACGCCGCCCGCGAAGCCCGGCTCGCGCAGCCCCCAAGCCAGCGGAACTGTCATCAAGGTGGCTACGCCAAGGACGATCAATGCTTCCTGCCACCCCAGGCTGCCGATCAGGAACCCCTCAGTGGGCACCATCAGGAATTGACCAAACGACCCGGCCGCGGCTGCCACTCCCATCGCCCAGGAGCGCTTCTCGGCTGGCACGTTGCGACCAATGACGCCGTAAATGACAGCGTAGGTTGTTCCGGCCTGCGCCATGCCGATGAGTACGCCCGCGGACATCGAAAAAAGCAGTGGAGTAGTGGCAAAGGCCATGCCAAGGAGTCCCAGTGCATAAAGAATGGCACCGCCAACAATCACGCGGAAGGCCCCAAACCGGTCAGCCAGCATGCCCGCGAATATGCCGGAAAATCCCCACACCAGGTTCTGTACTGCAATGGCAAAAGCGAAGGATTCTCGACTCCAGCCTTGACTCTGCGTGACTGGCTGCAGCCAGAGGCCAAAGCCATGGCGGATGCCCATGGAAAGTGTCACGATCGTGGCACCACATAGGAGCACCTGCAACATGGACAGTGGTTTTGGGGATGGATTGCCGGGCATGCCAAGTAGAGCTCAGAGTTGCAAGGAGAAATCAATGGTCTTCGCCGCAGAGCGAAAGCATCAGCGACCGATTCTAAGTAGTTGCGGTCAAGTCCGTGATCCATGCGTGAAAATGACACATTGAGCTACGGGCATTGAGGTGAACAGACTCATGAAGATCGAGAGGAGAGCTTGACGAAAGCGTGGTTCAAGTCATCCGGAAGGCAGACTTCCCACCCGGCATCAGGATCGGCGGGCAGCTTCAGGCCCACGGTCATGTGGATGGGGCGCGTGGCCATCATCATTGACAGCCACGTTCTGGGCGCTCCATCACCCCAGCCTGGCACGGTGCGAGGCAATCTGCAATTGCACCTGATGAGGCGCAGTCCCACCCGCGACGTTTCTGGATTCGAGCGATCCGCGCAAGGATAGGACCGTGAATACGTCAGCTTCAATCAAGGGGTTGAACTGCTGCAGAACTTCGAGTGGCAATTCAGACAATTCGATCTGCCGCGAAATTGCCGTCTTCACGGCATGGGCGACCGTCTCGTGGGCATCGCGAAATGGAAGCCCTTTCTTCACCAGGTAGTCTGCCAGGTCTGTGGCTGTGGCGTAGCCCAATGAGGCGGCACGCTCCATGGTCTCGGTGTTGACCAGGATTCCGCCGTCGATCAGTCCGGTCGACGAATTGGTCTGACCGCCTATCATTTCGGCAAAAATGCGCAACGTGTCCTTCAGTGTGTCGACCGTGTCAAACAGGGGTTCCTTGTCTTCCTGATTGTCCTTGTTGTAGGCAAGCGGCTGTCCCTTCATCAGGGTGAGCAGGCCCATCAGATGACCGACGACCCGGCCCGTTTTCCCGCGCGCCAGTTCAGGTACGTCAGGATTCTTCTTCTGCGGCATGATGGAGCTGCCTGTGGTGAATCGGTCCGCGATCTTGATGAACGAAAAGCTCTGACTCATCCACAAAACGAGTTCTTCACTCAATCGGCTGATGTGCACCATGCACAGCGCTGCGGCAGCGGAAAACTCGATGGCGAAATCACGATCACTGACTGCGTCCAGCGAATTCTGGCAAATCTGCGCTTGCCCACGCTCATCAACCATCCCGAGTGTCCTGGCAACCCGTTCGCGGTCCAGCGGGTAACTGGTGCCAGCCAGCGCTGCGGCCCCCAGAGGCAGGCGGTTGGTACGACGGCGGACTTCGCTCATCCGTTCGCCGTCGCGACCAAACATCTCGACGTAGGCGAGCAAATGGTGGCCAAAACTGACAGGTTGCGCCACCTGAAGATGAGTAAAACCGGGAAGGATGACGTTGATGTTCCTCTCTGCAACACCAAGCAGCGCCTTTTGCAGGTCGCGCAGCAGCTCGCCGATCAAATCAATTTCTCCACGTAGCCAAAGGCGTACATCGGTGGCGACCTGGTCGTTGCGCGAACGTCCCGTGTGCAGGCGCTTGCCGGCATCGCCTACCAGTTGCGTCAGGCGCGCCTCGATGTTCAGGTGGACATCCTCCAGATCGAGTTTCCATTCGAATTTGTCGGCTTTGATCTCCGCTGCCACTGTGTTCAAGCCCTGTTCGATGGCACGGTGATCCTGCGCTGAGATGATCTCCTGTGCGCAGAGCATCTCGGCGTGGGCCAGGGAGCCTGCAATGTCGGCCTGCCATAGCCGCTTGTCAAAGAAAACACTGGCGGTATAACGTTTCACGAGGTCGCTCATGGGCTCGGAAAACAGCGCTGACCAGGCGTGGGCCTTGTTGTCGAATTGATTGTGTGTCATGCGGTTGAAACCTGGTTGAAAAAGCGGGCCTTCGAGAGCCGTTGGACGGGTCGCAAGGGATCATCAATAATCGGGTCTCCCAAACGAGCATACGCCCGAATCCTGAATGAACGACCTGCAAATTTTATCGGCCTTCCAGGAACTCCCGCCAGAGCCTGAGAGAACAACGCCAGCGCCCGGGTTGTTGTTTGATGCATGCCATGTCGGTGTGGCCCTGCGTGCCGTCTTGTTTGTGGAACTGGTGGTCGGGGTCGGAGCCATGTTCGGCGCTGGCACTTTTGCTGATTGGGTAAGCAGTTTGGCGGTCCTCACGGGTGCTGCCCTGCCCGGAACCCTGGTCTGGCTGATCGCTGCCTGCGGGATGAAGAACCTGATCGCCTTGATGCGGCCAGTCTTCCAGCATGCAGCCGGGGTAGCGTTGGGCGCTTCAGCAGGCCTGTGCGGCTGCGCCATGTTGTACTTGGCTGGATGGCAGGAGTCTGTGCCGTGGCTGGCCAGTGCCAGTGCGGGGGGCCTGCTGGCGGCAATGTTGGTGTTGGCACTGTTATGGCGCCAGCGCAGCAAAGCGCCGGCACAAACCAGGGCACGATTGAATGAACTGCAGTCGCGCATCCGTCCGCATTTTTTGTTCAATACCTTGAATAGTGCCATTGCACTGGTGCGGGAAGAGCCTGCCAAAGCGGAGGCGCTGCTGGAAGATTTGAGTGATTTGTTCCGTCACGCGCTCGTCGAGCAGGGTGAATCAGTGACATTGGGGGATGAAGTTGCGCTGGCGCAGCGTTATCTGGCGATAGAGCAAGTCCGTTTCGGTGATCGAATCCAGGTCGAGTGGTCGCTCGATGCCGCGGCGGCGACTGCCAGATTGCCACCTTTGCTGCTGCAGCCCTTGGTGGAAAACGCGGTCAGGCACGGTGTTGAACCCAGCGCAAGCGGCGCCCAAATCAGAATTTCGACAGAATGCCGCGGCTCCCGCGTTGTCATCAAGGTTGTCAATACGGTTCCAGCCGGTCAGGGGGAGTCCGGAAGCGGGGTAGCGCTCGAAAATGTGAGGGATAGACTGAGGCTCATGCATGACGTCCAGTGCCGGTTCGGCTGTGTCATGCGTGACGGCGTTTTTCAGGTTCGAATCGAGGTGCCACTGTGATTTCAGGAATCTGCCTGCCATGCGTCTGAAGGTGCTGCTGGTTGATGATGAGCAACTTGCGCGCTCGCGCCTGCGCAACTTGCTGTCAGATTGCAAGGCGCCGCAGGCTAGTGTTGAGGCTGAGGCCGGCAACGCGACGCAAGCGCTGGAGTGGCTGCAGCGTCGATCCTTCGACCTTGCCTTGATTGACATTCACATGCCCGGAGCCGACGGTCTGACGCTGGCACAGTTCCTGCGCGCGCTGCCCAATCCGCCAGCTTTGGTGTTTGTGACCGCGCATGCAGAGCATGCAGTGCAGGCTTTTGAAATCGAAGCGTTGGACTATCTGACCAAGCCCGTGCGCCTGGAGCGATTGCAGATGGCATTGGAAAAGGCTGCGCGCTTCCTTGCGTTGCGGCGCGACACGGAACGCTCTCCGCCAGCCGAGGTAATGATCATTCAGGAGCGTGGCCGAACCGAACGTGTGCCACTGTCAGATGTGCTTTATCTCAAGGCCGAGCTGAAGTACATCACGGTACGAACGCAATCCGCCAGTTATTTGCTGGAGGGCTCACTCAGTGAACTGGAAATCAAGTACCCCAACCGTTTTCTGCGAATTCATCGAAACGCGCTGGTGAGCAGAAGTCGTGTGCGCTCGCTGGAGCGGCAGAACGATACGGCAGACGGTGAAAGTTGGGGAGTCCGACTCTACGGCATTGAGGAATCGTTGTTGGTGTCGCGGCGCCAACTGGCTGCAGTTCGTGAACTGTTGGTCAGCCAGTGTTCCTGAGTCCAGCGGCGATGCCGTTGATGGAAATATGGATGCCGCGCTGGATCCGCGCGTCGGTCTGTCCGGCGCGGTAGCGCCGCACCAGTTCGACTTGCAGATGATGCAGCGGATCGATGTAAGGAAAGCGGTGGCGAATGGATCGTTGAAGCGATGCGTTGTGGGTTAGACGGTGCTTGTCGCCAGTGATGCGGGTGAGTGCATTGGCCGTACGGTGCCATTCGAGTTCAATGGCCTGGAAAATGCTCTTGCGCAGTCGTGCGTCGGTCACCAGTTCCGCATAACGGCGGGCCAGTGCCAGATCGCTTTTTGCCATCACCATGTCAATGTTTGACAAAAGCGTATTGAAAAAAGGCCAGTCCCTGTACATTTGCTGCAGCAACTTCAGTCGCTCTTTGCTGGAGCCCATGCCTGGCTGATGAAGAAATTGCTCCATCGCCGAGCCAAAGCCGAACCAGCCCGGCAAGGTCAGGCGGCATTGACCCCAGCTAAAACCCCAGGGAATTGCCCTCAGGTCTTCGATGTGGTTTGTTCCCTTGCGTGACGCGGGGCGTGAGCCAATGTTGAGTTCGGCAATTTCGCGAATTGGTGTTGAATCAAAGAAGTACCGGTTGAAGCCGGGTGTTTCGTACACCAGTTTGCGATAGGCCGCCATGCTGCTACGGGACAGTTCAGCGGCAGCATCCAGAAAGGCGGTGCTGGCCGACTTTGTCGCTTGCAACAGCGTCGCTTCAAGTGTTGCCACGACCAATGTCTCCAGATTGCGCCGTCCGATCTCGGGGTTGGCATACTTGGAACCGATGACTTCACCCTGTTCCGTCAGACGGATCTGGCCGCGGACTGTGCCAGGAGGTTGGGCCAAAATGGCCTGGTAGCTTGGGCCACCGCCGCGACCGACGGTGCCGCCTCGACCATGGAACATACGCAAGCGAACGGGTCTGACCACAGTGGGCGCGGCCAATTCATCGAACAGTTTCACCAACTCGGTTTCGGTCCGGTAGAGTTCCCAGTTGCTGGTGAAAATTCCGCCATCCTTGTTGCTGTCAGAATATCCCAGCATGATGTCCTGTTCGCAGTACTGGCCGGGGAGGCCGCGCTGGACCATGGGCAGTATGCCGGGCATGGCATAGAACTCGCGCATGATGGGTACCGCGTTGCGCAAGTCCTCGATGGTCTCGAACAAGGGGACAACGATCAGGTCGCAACGCGCACCGGCATCAAGCGTCCCCTGCAACAGGCCCACCTCCTTTTGCAGCAACAGGACTTCAAGTAAATCGCTGACTGCTTCGGTGTGGCTGATGATGTAGTGGCGAATGGCCTCGGAGCCGAAGCGTTGACGCAGCACCTTGGCAGTTTCGAAGATGGCGAGTTCACTGTGGGTGCGTGGTGAGTACGCAGTTCCGATCACACGCAGCGGGCGTGCGTCGTTCAGCAAATTGAGCAGCAACTGGCGCTTGGCGGTCTCGTCGAGTTCGGCGTAGGCTGGCTCCAGACGTGCAACTTCAAGCAATTCGGCAACTACGGCCTCGTGCTGGTCTGAACTCTGGCGCAAATCGATTGTGGCCAGATGAAAGCCGAAAACGTCCAGGGTCCGAATCAAGGGCTGCAGACGCTGCGCTACCAGCGCGTCACCATGGCTTGCCAGCAAAGAGGCTTCGATCGCGCGCAAGTCGGTCAGCAGGGCCTGTGCATGGGGGTAAGGATTCTGTGGTGCGACGGCGTGGCGTGCCGCCTCACCGCCAGTCAAATCTCTCAGACTGGCAGCCAGTCGGGCGTAGATA
This sequence comes from uncultured Rhodoferax sp., assembly GCA_964654655.1. GTDB lineage: Bacteria > Pseudomonadota > Gammaproteobacteria > Burkholderiales > Burkholderiaceae_C > Rhodoferax. The sequence goes on from CAZZLB010000007.1 coordinate 10,074, forward strand.
CCAATCAGGGCGCGTCGGTAAGGCTCGTCCTGACGATGCTCACTGGTGTCAGGGGATTGGTCAGCCAGCAACTGCATTTGTGGTTGACACTTCACCAGCAGTGAGGAGAGCGATAACTCGCCGCCCAGCAAATGGACTTCTGTAAGATAGTGGCGCAGTGCCACTTCCGCCTGCCGGCGCAGCGCATTCTTCAGCGTTTCTTCCGTCACATTGGGGTTGCCGTCGCGGTCGCCACCGATCCACTGTCCCATACGCAGGAAACTGTGCAAGGGGTAATGTCCGAGTTCGCGCTCCAGATTTGCATAAACCTTCGGGATTTCCCTCAGAAACGTCAATTCGTAATAGCTCAATGCATTTTCGACTTCGTCGGCCACAGTGAGCTTGGAGTAGCGCAGGAGGCGGGTTTGCCATAGCTGTGAAACGCGGGAGCGCATCTGTTGTTCATTGCTGGCCAGTTCCCGTGGCGTTAACGCGTCCTTGCCCTGGTGCGACGAGGCGGCCCGGATCCTGATGTCGTCCCGGATGCTGAGCAATCCGGCGATATCCCGCTCGGCGTCCAGGATGCTCTTGCGCTGTACTTCGGTTGGATGTGCGGTCAGCACGGGAGAGACAAAACTGGTCCCCAGTGCATTCGCTATCTGTGTCGAAGTAATTCCCGCCTGTCGACAACGCAGCAAGGCTGCTTCCATACTGCCGGCCTGAATCTGGCCAGCACGTTCGTGGAAGGAGCGGCGACGGATGTGGTGACGGTCTTCGGCCAGATTGACCAGGTGGCTGAAGTAGCTGAAGGCACGAATCACGCTTACGGTTTGATCGCTGCTCAAGCCTTTAAGCAGTTTCTTCAGCGCCTTGTCAGCGCTGGTGTCGGCATTGCGGCGGAAGGCGACGGACAATTGGCGGATCCGTTCAATCAGTTCGAAGGCCGCCGGCCCTTCCTGCTCGCGGATGACATCACCAAGGATTCGACCGAGCAGCCGGATGTCTTCCTGCAGGGGACGTTCATTGCGTTTGCTGGCTCCGGGCGATTCGGATTCGGGCTTGTTGATCATGGCGTTGGCGAAGCATGTGCGAAAGTATTGTGCTTTGACCATGCTAGCATCCTGCGTCCGCATTGGATTACAGGCAAGTTACAACCAGGAAGCGTAGCGTATGAGCAGTTTGACGATAGCAACAAGAGAAAGCCGACTGGCACTTTGGCAGGCACAGCACGTGAAGTCCTTGCTGGAGCGGCACGGGCACCAGGTCAAACTGCTGGGCATGACAACGCTCGGGGACCAAATACTGGACCGCGCACTCAGCAAAGTGGGCGGAAAGGGACTGTTTGTCAAGGAACTGGAGGTGGCTCTGGCGGACGGGCGTGCTGATCTGGCGGTTCATTCCCTGAAAGACGTTCCGATGGAACTGCCGGAAGGATTCAGTCTGGCATGCGTGATGGAGCGAGAGGATCCGCGCGATGCGTTTGTATCCAATCGTTATGCCGATCTGGCCAGCTTGCCGCACGGTGCTCTGGTTGGTAGTTCAAGCCTGCGTCGCGTGGCGCTGCTGCGTGCAGCACGTCCGGACCTCAGACTCGAGCCACTGCGTGGCAACCTTGATACGCGGTTGCGCAAGCTCGATGACGGGCTTTATGACGCCATTGTGCTGGCCGCAGCGGGCCTGAAAAGGTTGGGGTTGCAGGAAAGAATTCGAACCACTTTTGAACCCGCCGTGATGCTGCCTGCCGCCGGGCAGGGAGCGCTCGGGATCGAGGTAATGAGTGCACGGCACGACGTGATTGATGCGCTGGCAGTGCTGGCGCACCACAACACCTGGCTTGCGGTTTCGGCCGAGCGGGCGGTAAGCCGGGCGATGGGCGGTAGCTGCTCCATGCCGCTGGCTGCGTTTGCGACATTGGACGGCGCGACCTTGACCATGGATGCGGCGTGGGGCGACCCCGAGGGGGTGCTGGACTTGGTCAGTGTGCGAGCCAGTGCGTCCGTGACAGACCTGGTGAGTGCAGCGGCGCTGGGAACACAGCTTGCTGCTGAATTGCGCTCGCTTGTGCTGGCCGGGGGCGGGTCCCTCATGCTGACCTGACTGAATATGCGCGTTATCGTTACCCGTCCTGAGCGTGAAGCACGGCGCTGGGTGATCGATTTGACGGCGCTGGGGGTTCAGGCGATTGCACTACCGCTGATCCGGATTGGGCCGGTCCACGATCAGACGGAATTGAGCATGGCACGCCAGCAGTTGGTCCAATACGCTGGTGTCATGTTTGTCAGCGCCAATGCGGTTGACTATTTTTTTGCGTCGGACAGATCGTTGGCCACGGGTTTGGGTACGAGTGGCGATGGCAGGACCAGGGCATGGGCCACTGGTCCCGGCACCGCCAGGGCGCTGCTGCGAGTCGGCGTTGCACCCGAACGGGTGGATGTACCGCCAAGTGACGCCGCTCAATTCGATTCGGAAGCGTTATGGCAAGTCGTCGGCACACAGTTGCGCGCAACCGATCGCGTGTTGATTGTGCGTGGTGCCGATGCATTCGATGGTCTGGAGTCGGTCGCTGGCAGTGGTAGGGACTGGTTTGCCGGAAAGGTTGCCGCGACGGGCGCGCACGTGGAGTTTGTCGCCGCCTACCAGCGTTGCGTCCCCGAATTTGATGCGGATGAGCGTATGCTGGCGTCTCACGCGGCCGGTGACGGATCCGTTTGGTTGTTCAGCAGTGCACAGGCGGTGCGCAATCTTCAAGCTGCTTTACCCGAACAGAGCTGGGTTCAGGGACGCGCTCTGGCAACCCATGCGCGAATCGCTGCCGCCGCACGAGGTGCCGGTTTTGGTATTGTTTGCGAGTCCAGACCGACACTGCCTGACGTATTGGCGGCGCTAGAATCAAACGATGAACTCCGACGCCAAGGCCCACGCCGATGATCCGACCGCAGTGGCTGCTGTCGTCGATCAGCAGTTGGTTCCGGCGAGGTCAACCAGCACTTCGCGCTGGTTGATCATCAGTCTGGCGGTCCTGGCGGCGTTGGCGCTGTTGTCAAGTGCCATGCTTTGGCAAAAGTTGTCGTCAATGCAGGAACAACTGGCGCGCCAGAGCAGCGATGCCGGGGCGCAATCGACGGAAGCGCGGGCCGTTGCCAAACAGGCGCAGGAAATGGCGCGCGAGGCCGCCGCCAGAGTGGCGGTTTTCGATGCGCGGCTCAGCGAGGTTTCACTGCAACGAACGCAGCTTGAAGAATTGATGCAGAGCTTGTCGCGCTCGCGCGATGAAAACATGGTGGTTGACATCGAATCAGCCATCCGCCTGGCCCAACAGCAGGCTCAATTGACGGGCAGTGTCGAGCCTTTGCTGGCGGCATTGAAAAGCGCGGATCAGCGGGTGTCCCGTGCGGCACAACCCCGACTGACACCGTTGCAACGGGCGATCGCACGCGATATTGACCGGATCAAGTCCGTTGCAGTCAGTGATACACCAGGCATGCTGGTGAAGCTCGATGAGTTGGTGCATATGGCCGACGAACTGGTGCTTGCCAATGCCGTACCAGCGGCGCGTTCGCCCAGCGCCGTCAAGCGTGAACCCGCTGATACGGCGACGACTTGGTGGCTTCGCAGCTTGCAGGTGTTGCATGATCAGGCCAGTTCGCTGCTGCGGGTAAGTCGGATCGACCAGCCGGAAGCGGCACTTCTGTCACCTGAACAATCTTTTTTTCTGCGTGAAAATCTGAAACTTAAATTGCTCAATGCGAGAATTGGCTTGTTGGCACGCCAGCTTGAGTCAGCGCGTGCCGATCTGGCAACTGCCATGGTGACTCTGAATCGCTACTTTGATCCAGGTTCGCGCAAGACACAACTCGTTGCCACCACGCTGCAGCAGGTTCAAACGCAGATGAAAACACTGCAGATTCCGCGCGTTGACGACACGCTGGCGGCGCTCGCAACTGCCGCTGCTGGACGTTAGCGATGCGCTCTGCCCTGTGGTTTTTGGGTTTGTTTGGCGTCGCGGTTGCAAGCGCGCTTTTTGCTGGCAATAACCAGGGCACGATCACGCTGTTCTGGCCGCCCTATCGCGTCGACCTGTCGCTCAATCTGGTGTTGCTTGCGACGGCCTTGATATTTCTTGCATTGCACCTTGCGTTGCGTACCCTGGCGGCACTTTTTGCCATGCCAGGCCTGGCACGGCGCTGGCGCGTCCAGCATCAGGAGCGTGCGATGACACAAGCTTTGCTTGACGCGATATCGCATCTGATTGCCGGACGCTTCGTTCGGTCGCGGAAGGCAGCCGAAATTGTTCTGGCACGGGACCGTGCCATGGCCGCGAGCGGCGAAGCAATGCCCTATTCGAATCGCGTGCGTGCGCTGGCACACCTGCTGGCTGCAGAAAGTGCGCAGGTGCTGCAGGACAAGACGGCGCGCGAGGCACATTTTCGTTCTGCCCTGGAGCAGAGTTCAAGCCGCGACGCCCAGGAAATGCGCGATGGCATCCAACTGCGTGCCGCACGTTGGGCCCTCGAAGACAGGGACGCTCAGGGAGCGTTGACCTGGATCGACGATCTGTCACAGGGAGTGTCTCGGCGCACCATAACCCTGCGATTGCGTCTGAAAGCGGCGCGACTCGCGCGCCAACCGCAGTTGGCCCTGGAAACGGCACGTTTACTTGCCAAGCATCGGGCTTTTTCAGAAGTGGCTGCGCTAGGCCTGTTGCGCGCGCTGGCGCTGGAACTGGTTGCGACAGCTCACGACCCTCAGCAACTTCTGGTGGTCTGGCAAAAGCTTGATGTTGCCGAAAAGACCATGCCGGAGGTGGCGCTTGAGGCCTGCCGCTGTCTGCTGCGCATGGGCGGTGATGTAGATACCGGGCTGGCGTGGTTGTTGCCGGTTTGGGAACAAATGGTCACTGGGGAGGGCACTCTCACCGAAGTTCAGCGCATCGGGCTCGTGCTCGGTTTGGAGAACGCGTTTGCATCGACCTCAGGGGCACCGCAGGCCCTTTGGCTGAGCCGGATCGAACAGGCGCAAATGGCTAATCCAGGAGACCCGGTTCTGCAGTACCTGGCAGGAGTTACCTGTTTGCGCCTGCAGTTGTGGGGCAAGGCACAGCAGTTGCTCAAGCAGTCGCTGCCGAGGTTGCACAATGCGGGGCTGGAGAGAAGCGCGTGGGCGGCATTGGCTGAGCTTGCAGAGCAACGAGGTGACACGGCCGATGCGGCGCAGGCTTGGCGAAACGCGGCAAAATCCGCGCCACTCTAGCCTTACCCCGGGGCAACAGGAATCATTGATAAAGGGCGCCAAGGCGCCCTTCATTGCTTTTGCTACAAGCAGTCAGGACGCTCATTGGTGCGCTTGAAAAGGCAAACCCATAGTGCCCAGATTGCGTTTGGTTTCTACCAGAACCAGTGGTCTGGCGTCGATCTGGGCCGGTGCCGGGCGTTCTCGCGGAATATGAATCTGCTGAGGTTCAGCGGCAATGGCTGCCTGCACTGCTGCGATCTTTGCGGCATCCGAATTTACCCAGGTCAGCCCTGAGTTGGCTGCGATCTGGGTCAATTCGCCCAATGGCAGCGTAAACGCCTGCAATTTTGGCATGCCAACGGGTTCGACTGCCGCAGCCGGCGCTGGGGTCACTGCGGTGACCACAGGCACTTCCACTGTGCTTTCCGGTTCCGCAGCAGTCGGTGTGGCAGGCAGCGCTGGAACTGCTGTTCGGTTGTCCGCCGTGAAGTAGGACCGACGTGGTTCTTCGACGAACTCCTGCGCCGCTGCCGGTGCAGCCTGTTCCTGTCGGTCACCTTGCTCGGACCGTTGGCCGCGTGGCCCACGATCCCGTCCGTAACGTTCCCGCGGGCGCCTTTCCCGTGGCGGGCCACCTTCGCCCTGGGAAACCGAATCGCTTGGTGTTTCAGCGCGGTCAGTTGCGCTATCCGACCCGGACAAATCGGCGCGAGGCGCCTCGTCGGGGCGCCGGATCCGGTCTGGCCGGCGCTCTGCTCGAGCATCTGACCGGGGTTCGCCGCGGTTATTGCGGTCGCGCCCCGAGTTGCGGGGCGGACGTTCTGCTGCCCCTTGCTCCGCTCTGGCCGAGTCCTGTCCTGCGCCGCTGGCCTGTGTTGTTGCCACGTTCACATTGACCTCGCCTGGTGCGGACCCGCTGTCGGCATCCGAGCGCTCCCGCTGACCCTGCGCGGGCCGTTCAGTGCGTGGGCCTCTGCCGCCACGACCGCCACGTCCCTCCGGGCGACCACCGCGACCGGAACGACCCTCGTCACGACCTTCGCCGCGCCCCTCGCTTCGTCGTGAGCCATCGCGGCCTGATCGACCTTCACGTTTGTCTTCTGTGGTAGCGCTGGGCTTGACTGGAGCTGCAGGTCCTGGCGCAGGTGCAAAAAGGTTCTTCAGCCAGCCGAAGAATCCTGTCTGTGCAGGTGTGGCTGCTACCGGCTTGGCTGGCGCACGCGGCGCCGCTGCAACAGGCTTGGGCAAGTCCGGCTTCGGGACGGCAACTGGAGCCGGCGCATCGGGCAGGACACCCTTGATGATGGGGCTTTGCTTGTTGGTCGGTTCCTGAGAGCGGCGCGTTACGGCAACCGGATCTTCCATTTCTTCCGCCATTTTGTAGCTGGCTTCAACGTTATCCAGACGTGGGTCGTCGTGTTTGAGGCGTTCTAGTTTGTAGTTCGGTGTTTCCAGCGTCTTGTTGGGCACCATCAACACATTGATGCGCTGCTTGATTTCAATTTTTGCGATCTCTGCCCGCTTTTCATTGAGCAGGAAAGATGCGACTTCCACAGGTACCTGACACAGCACCGAGGCCGTGTTGTCCTTCAAGGATTCCTCCTGGATGATGCGCAGGATTTGCAGCGCGCTCGACTCTGTATCTCGGATATGTCCGGATCCGCCGCAACGTGGGCAGGGGATCGATGCACCTTCGGACAGAGCCGGGCGCAAGCGCTGGCGACTCATTTCCATCAGACCAAACTTGCTGATCGTGCCGAACTGGACGCGGGCTCGGTCCTGCCGCAGCGCATCACGGAGGCGGTTTTCCACGTCACGGCGGTTGCGGCTTTCTTCCATGTCGATGAAGTCGATCACGATCAGTCCACCCAGATCGCGCAAACGCATCTGGCGCGCCACTTCGTCAGCGGCTTCCAGATTGGTGCGGGTCGCGGTTTCCTCGATGTCGCCACCCTTGATGGCGCGCGCTGAATTGACGTCGACGGACACCAAAGCTTCTGTGTGGTCGATCACGATGGCGCCGCCACTGGGCAACTGAACCGTGCGGGCATAAGCGGACTCAATCTGGTGCTCGATCTGGAAGCGGCTGAACAGTGGCGCGTCGTCACGGTAGCGTTTCACGCGCGCGGCGTGTTCCGGCATGACGTGAGCCATGAACTGCTGGGCCTGCTCATAGACATCATCTGTGTCGATCAGGATGTCGCCGATGTCGTTATTGAAGTAGTCGCGGATGGCACGAATCACCAGGCTCGATTCCTGGTAAATCAGGAAGGCGCCTTTGGCACCCTTGGCGGCTCCGTCAATGGCAGCCCACAGTTTGAGCAGGTAGTTCAGGTCCCACTGCAGCTCGGGTGCGGCACGGCCGATGCCGGCGGTGCGGGCAATGATGCTCATGCCGTTCGGATATTCGAGCTGGTCCAGCGCTTCCTTGAGTTCGGCGCGGTCTTCACCCTCAATGCGCCGCGAGACGCCGCCACCGCGCGGGTTGTTGGGCATCAGCACAACGTAGCGGCCGGCAAGAGAGACAAAAGTGGTCAGTGCCGCGCCCTTGTTGCCACGTTCTTCCTTTTCCACTTGTACCAGCAACTCCTGGCCCTCACGGATTGCGTCCTGGATGCGCGCCTGACTGACCGAGACGCCTTGCTGAAAATACTGCCTGGAGATTTCCTTGAACGGCAGGAAGCCGTGACGGTCCTCACCATAATCTACAAAGCAGGCTTCCAGCGAAGGCTCGACGCGCGTGACGACGGCCTTGTAGATGTTGCCCTTGCGCTGCTCGCGCCCTTCGATTTCAATTTCATAGTCGAGCAGCTTTTGTCCGTCGACAATCGCCAGCCGGCGCTCTTCCGCCTGCGTGGCATTGATCAGCATCCGTTTCATGGTTAGCGTTCCTTCAATTCAAACAACAACGTAGCTCATGAAGAGCTATTGATATCAGAACTGGCGCTTTGAATTGAGGAGGAAAAAGCCGGAGAACCGAGACTTAAACAATCAGTCTTGGTATGGGCGCGTGGAGGGGAGCGAGGAGTCCGGGTTGTGGAATGGCCATTTGACAAACAGCTGGTTGCGACCGTCTTGCGGTCGCTGATGAGTGATCCATGCCAAAAAACGGCGCGAATACGCACCGTAGGCAGCTGAATATCAAACTCATCAACACAAACATCTCGCTTCATTCCGTTCACAGACCAGGGTCTGTGAACTTGGGGTATTCCGTATCAGTTCTTCAAGGCGTCGTCTTGACCGCTGGTCTCGCATGCCACCACAAGCATTTGGCTTGCAGTTTGCACGCGTTGGCGAGCGGCGATATCGACTTGCTAGCGGGGCTGGTGCTGGTGGGTGAACTAAACTCCACCTAAACTATGACTTGACTTGTCGTCAAATCAACCACTTACAGCGCATCGCTAGTGAAACACATTATAGGGGGCAATGAGGCCTCACCGCTGCCCCAGGTCAAAACGGTCGTCGTCAGCGAAGACTGCGCGGGTCAGCGATTGGATAATTTTCTGCTGCGCCAACTCAAGGGCGTACCCAAGACCCATGTATACCGAATCATCCGCAGCGGCGAAGTAAGAATCAACAAGGGCCGGGTGTCGGCGGATTTCCGGGTCCAGTCTGGTGATGCCGTGCGTCTGCCGCCCGTAAGAGTCTCACAGCGAATCGCCGAAAAGACGCTGGCCATGACGGAGCAGGCGGTCCGCGAGGCGCCACGTCGGGAATTCTCCATCTTGCTTGAAGATGATCACTTGATCGCGATCGACAAGCCGGCCGGGCTTGCGGTCCATGGCGGCTCCGGTGTCAGCTTTGGTGTGATCGAACAATTGCGCATGGCCAGACCTGAGGCCAAATTTCTTGAATTGGTGCATCGCCTGGATCGGGACACCAGCGGCATCTTGTTGGTGGCCAAGAAAAGGAGCGCCTTGAAGCACTTGCAGGATCAATTCCGCGAACGCGAGACAGGCAAGACCTATCTGGCCATGGTCGCAGGAGCCTGGCCAGCGAACAAGAAGGTGCTCGACAAGCCTTTGCACAAGTATCTGCTTCCTGACGGCGAGCGACGCGTCAAGGTCGTGGCGCGTGACAACCCGGATGGCATGTCTTCAGTCACGCTGGTCAAGGTGCTGCGGCAAAGTGCTGCCGTATCTCCTGTTGGCATCGGCGTTGGTGCTGGATTCAGCCTGCTCGAAGTCACGCTCAAGACCGGGCGCACGCATCAAATCCGTGTTCATCTGGCGACTGAAGGACATCCGATTCTGGGTGACGACAAGTACGGTGACTTTGAGTTGAACAAAGCCTTGGCACGCAGCAGCGAAGCGCCTGGCCTGAAAAGAATGTTTTTGCATGCCTGGCGCCTGCAATTCCATCATCCGCTTGGGGGAAAGCGAATAGAACTGCTGGCGCCATTGCCCCCTGAACTCGAGAAATTTGTAGCCCATGCTGAATCCTGATAGATCGACGTCCCGACGCTTTGATTTGATTGCCTTTGATTGGGACGGTACGCTGTTCGATTCGACCGCGCTGATTACCCGCTGCATTCAGGAAGCGGTCCGTGACGTCGGGGGCGCAGTCCCTAGTGACCGAGATGCCTCCTACGTCATTGGCATGGGTCTGATGCAGGCCCTGGCGCATGCGGCGCCCGATGTGCCGGTTGAACGGTATCCGGAACTCGGAGCACGTTATCGTCACCATTACATCGCCCACAAGCACGACATCAGCCTTTTTGATGGAATTCTGGAGATGCTGACTGAGCTTAAGACGCGCCAACACTGGCTGGCAGTGGCAACTGGCAAGACCCGGCAGGGACTGGATGATGCCTTGCACAGTTCGGAACTCAAGGGAATGTTTGACGGTTCGCGCACAGTCGATGAAACCGCTGGCAAGCCCCATCCCCGAATGCTGCTGGAGTTGATAAGTGAATTTGGCGTGGACCCGGGGAGAACCTTGATGATTGGTGATACCACGCATGACTTGCAGATGGCAACCAATGCCGGGTGCCCCAGCGTGGCTGTGAGCTATGGCGCGCATGAGCCTGAGGCATTCCATGCGCTGCAACCCTTGTATATTGCGCATTCGGTGCGCCAGTTGCATGACTGGCTTCTGGTCAATGCATGACAGCGCGGAGTTTGCGTCATGACACAGCGTGTTGCATTATGCGAATCGGGCGAATTGATCAACAGTGAGGATGCAGTGCCGTTTGAAGTTTGTTACGACCGGCGGAACTGCAACGCCTTTGCCATCCGCTACCAGGATCACGTGTACGCCTACCTGAATCGGTGTGCGCACATACCCATGGAGATGGACTACCAGCCCAATCGCTTTTTTGACAGCACCGGGAAACTATTGATGTGTGCGACGCACGGCGCCAGCTATCAGCCTCAGACGGGGGCTTGTCGCGCTGGGCCATGCCGTGGTGGCTTGATCAAAATTGACACCTCCGAGATCGATGGCGTCGTCTACTGGCATACTGCTCCCAACTTGAACCCTCCGGTATCCTGATATGACGCCATCCGAAATCCCAGAGCCACCCGGTGCATCCGGGCAGGCTGGCCTGTTACCAGGTCAGGGTCCCGCTCCTTCCAACAATGAGGCGAGTAATACTCGAGCTGAGGCGGAACCTGCTGCGACTCAGAATTGGGAGCGAGCAACCCTGGAAAAGCTGGCTTTCGCCGCACTGACTGAGCAACGTCTGGCGCGTCGTTGGCGGAATTTTGTCCGTCTCGCGTGGCTGGCGTTCTTTGTTCTCGTTGCCTGGGTTGTCCTGGCTCGCAGCGGACCGACCAAAGACAGTGCGACGCCGCACACGGCACTGGTCGAAATCAAGGGGGAAATTGCCTCGGGGGCCGAAGCCAGTGCCGAACTGATTGTTGGTGCCTTGCGAGGAGCCTTCGAGGACGAGGGTGCACAGGCCGTCGTCATGTTGATCAACTCCCCTGGTGGTAGCCCGGTGCAGGCCGGCATCATCAATGACGAGATCCGAAGGCTCAAACTCAAGCACAAGAAACCAATCTATGCCGTGGTCGAGGAGTCCTGCGCTTCTGCCGCGTACTACATTGCGGTAGCAGCCGACAAGATCTTTGTTGACAAGGCCAGCATTGTGGGCAGTATCGGAGTCTTGATGGATGGTTTTGGCTTTACCGGCTTGATGGACAAGCTGGGAGTTGAACGGCGGCTCATGACGGCGGGTGAAAACAAGGGTTTTCTGGACCCATTCAGTCCGCAAACTGAAAGACAGCGCGCGTTTGCGCAGACCATGCTGGACCAGATTCACAAGCAGTTCATCGAAGTCGTCAAGGCAGGGCGCGGCAATCGGCTGAAGGAAACACCAGAAACCTTCAGTGGCCTGTTCTGGAGCGGACAACAGGCGATTGAGCTGGGTCTTGCCGACCAGTTGGGCAATCTTGATTTTGTGGCACGCGAAGTTGTCAAGGCCGAGGAAATTATTGATTACACGCGGCGTGAAAACGTGGCCGAGCGTCTGGTCAAGCGTTTTGGTGCCGCCATGGGTGCGGGCGCTGTGCACGCACTTCAGTCGATCTCTGCACTGCGCTGAATCGTCGTCGGGTACGGGGTTCAGCGACCCAGAGCAAATACGGCTGGCGTCGAATTGTCCAATGGCGATTTCTTTTTTCGCCAGTTCTTGACGCTGTCGCTGAAGCAGATTCCACTCTCCAAAGTCAAACCACTGGACACTGACAGGCGGGTATGGTGCTGCAGTGTTTGTAGCAAGG
>CAZZLB010000008.1:0-21225 GCA_964654655.1 uncultured Rhodoferax sp.
CTGCAGGAACGCATCATCGACGCCGGCGCTGTTGCGGTAATCACAGCGAATTTCCAGATGCGCGGCGGCAAGGAATTGCCCCTCAAGGCGATCGTCGATGAAGGGCTGGCTCTGGGAGGTTGCGAGTCGATCAAGAACGTATTCGTCTACCAGCGCACGGCCAGCACCTGCAATATGGTGGCTGGTCGCGACATCACGTTTACCGAAGCGACGGCAGGGCAGGCCAGCGTATGCGCTCCGGCCTTTGTCGGAGCCGAGCACCCACTTTTCATTCTTTATACCTCCGGCTCGACCGGCAAGCCCAAAGGTGTGCAGCATGCCACGGGTGGCTTCCTGCTCTGGGCCAAGCTGACCATGGACTGGACTTTTGACTTGCAGCCTTCGGACGTGTTCTGGTGCACGGCCGACATCGGCTGGATTACCGGTCACTCCTATGTGGCGTACGGGCCGCTGGTGGCGGGTGCGACACAGGTCATCTTTGAGGGTGTTCCCACCTACCCGGATGCGGGTCGCTTCTGGCAGATGATTGAGCGTCACAAAGTCAGCATTTTCTACACCGCTCCCACAGCGATTCGTTCCCTCATCAAGGCAGCCGAAAGCAACGAAAAAGTGCATCCGGCGCGCTCTGACCTGAGCAGTCTGCGAATTCTGGGTTCAGTGGGTGAGCCCATCAATCCAGAGGCATGGATGTGGTACTACAGGCATGTGGGTGGCGAGCGCTGCCCGATTGTGGACACCTGGTGGCAAACCGAGACCGGTGGCCACATGATCACCCCGCTGCCAGGCGCCACACCGTTGGTTCCGGGCAGCTGCACCTTGCCGCTGCCGGGCATCATGGCTGCCATCGTCGATGAGGCTGGCCACGACGTTCCCAACGGCTCTGGCGGCATGCTGGTGGTCAAGCGCCCCTGGCCGTCGATGATCCGCACCATCTGGAATGATCCAGACCGCTTCAAGAAGAGCTATTTCCCGGAGGAAATGGGAGGCACCTACTACCTGGCGGGCGACGGCGCCGTGCGCAGCATTGACCGTGGCTACTTCCGCATTACTGGGCGCATTGACGACGTGCTCAATGTGTCCGGGCATCGCATGGGAACCATGGAAATCGAATCAGCGTTGGTGGCAAAAACCGACTTGGTTGCTGAGGCCGCGGTGGTGGGGCGACCGGACGACATGACGGGTGAGGCCATCTGCGCCTTTGTGGTTCTGAAGCGGCCCTGTCCAGCAGGCGACGAGGCCCGGGCCATTGCAAAGGAATTGCGCGACTGGGTGGCCAAGGAGATCGGCCCGATTGCCAAGCCGAAGGACATCCGCTTTGGTGAAAACCTGCCCAAGACGCGCTCTGGCAAGATCATGCGGCGTTTGTTGCGCTCACTGGCCAAGGGAGAATCCATCACGCAGGACACGTCGACGCTGGAGAATCCGGCCATTTTGAGTCAGCTGGGCCAAACTTATTGATCCCGGGGCACAGCGAGAACGAAAAAGGCCCGCAGTCGCGGGCCTTTTTTTCTTGCAAATGAGCCGAGCTATTTCAGGGAAAGAACCCAGGTGGCCAGCTTCCTGGCTTCGGCCTCATTGACCTGACTGTTGACCGGCATCGGGATGACACCCCAGACACCGGCGCCGCCCTTCATGATCTTGTTGGCCAGTTTGTCCGTCGCATCCTTCTGGCCGGCATATTTGCGCGCGACATCCTGGTAGGCAGGACCCACGATTTTCTTGTCCACGGTATGGCAAGACAGGCAGTTCTTGGCCTTGGCCAAAGCCTGGTCGGCCAAGGCGGGAACACAGATGGAAGATCCGACAAGCAAAATCAGCAGTGCAAGTCTCATGGGCTATTTCCTCATGGGTTAGGGTACAGTTGTCAGGTGCGATTGTAGTGATCAGGCTGGCCCATCATGGCTGTGCCGGGAGCCCGATCCTCTTAGGAGAACAACGGTGTATTTGCTTGGACTTGGATTGATTTTTTTGGGGATGAAGTATTTTGGCCTGGGTCCGGTCGCGGCCTGGGGGTGGTGGTGGGTGTTGTCGCCATTCGGTCTGGCTGTGCTCTGGTGGTCCTGGTCAGATTGGTCCGGTCACACCAAGAAAGTGGCCATGGCCAAACTCGACAAACGCAGGCAGGAGCGAATCGAGCGCAGCCACGAGGCCCTCGGGACCTCGGGCAAAAGGAAAAAGCGCTGACAGCGGATCGATCAGTAGTTGTCGAGCACCGCGCCTTTGCTGGCGGTGCAGGCGTTGAAGGCAAACTTCGCCTGCACGCCACGCGTGTAGCGCGGTTTAGGTGCCGTCCAGGCGGCACGGCGTCTCGCGATCTCGTCCTCGCTGACGTTGAGTTGCAGCAGCAAGCGATGCGCGTCAATGGTGATTGAATCGCCTTCCTGAATAAAGGCGATGGTGCCACCCACGGCGGCTTCAGGAGCCACGTGGCCGACCACCATGCCCCAGGTGCCACCAGAGAATCGTCCGTCGGTGATCAAGCCGACCGATTCACCCAGACCCTGACCGACCAGAGCCCCAGTCGGCGCCAGCATCTCAGGCATGCCGGGGCCACCCTTGGGCCCAAGGTAACGCAGCACCATGACGTCACCAGCAACAATTTTGCCCGCCAGAATCGCGGCCAGGCCCGACTGTTCATCGTCAAAGACGCGGGCGGGTCCGGTGATGACCGGGTTCTTCAGACCGGTGATCTTGGCAACGCAACCTTCAGGAGCCAGGTTGCCTTTCAAAATAGCCAAGTGACCCTGCTGGTACATCGGATTGGACAGTGGGCGGATGACGTCCTGGTCAGCGCGCGGAACGGCGGGAACGTCCTGCAACACTTCGGCGATGGTTTGCCCGGTGATGGTGACGCAGTCGCCATGCAGCAGGCCTGCTGTCAACAGGATTTTCATGACCTGGGGAATACCGCCGGCCTGGTGCAGGTCCACTGCCAGATATTTTCCGCTGGGTTTGAGGTCACACAGAACCGGGGTTTTCTGGCGCACACGCTCGAAGTCATCGATAGTCCAGTCCACACCAGCGGCATGCGCAATCGCCAGAAAATGCAGCACGGCATTGGTTGATCCACCGGTCGCCATGATGACAGCAACCGCATTCTCGATCGACTTGCGGGTCACGATATCGCGCGGCTTGAGATCCTTCTTGATGGCTTCCAGCAGCACGCGTGCGGATTCCCGGGTTGACTCAACCTTTTCATCGTGCGGATTCGCCATGGTGCTGGAGTAGGGCAGCGAGATACCCAATGCCTCAAAGGCGGAGGACATGGTGTTGGCCGTGTACATGCCGCCGCAGGAGCCCGGACCGGGCACTGCACGTCGCTCGATTTCAAGCAGGTCCTGATCGCTCATGCGACCTGCGGCGTTTTCGCCTACCGCTTCGAAAACACTGACGATGTTGAGATCCCTGCCCTGGTAGTGCCCCGGCAGGATGGTGCCGCCGTAAACAAAAATGGCCGGTACGTTGGCGCGCAGCATGCCCATCATGCCGCCGGGCATGTTCTTGTCGCAGCCACCGATCACGATCACGCCATCCATCCACTGACCCTGCACGCAGGTCTCGATACAGTCCGAAATGACCTCGCGACTGACCAGCGAGTACTTCATGCCTTCCGTGCCCATGGACATGCCGTCGGAAATCGTGGGCGTGCCGAATACCTGAGCGTTGCCGCCGCCAGCTTCAATGGCTTCAATAGCCGCATCGGCGAGCTTTTGCAAACCGCTGTTGCAAGGGGTGATGGTGCTGTGACCGTTGGCCACGCCAACCATGGGTTTCTTGAAATCATCAGCCTCGTAGCCCATGGCGTAATACATTGAGCGATTCGGTGCGCGCGATTTGCCTTCGGTGATGTTTCTGCTGCGGGGGTTGAGTACAAGGGGTTCGGTCGCCATGGGATGTTTCTCGTATGAGGATTTGAAAATTCAGGCCCAGGCAGAACCTGGCCACTGTTTCGTATATTCTGCGCATTTTATAGATCACTCACGAAACTGAGCTTGCGTGCACAATCCGTCCATGCTGATTCATCCTCAAATCGATCCTGTTGCCCTGCAGGTCGGCCCGCTCGCCATTCACTGGTACGGACTGACTTATCTGGCCGCCTTTGGCCTCTTCATGTTGCTTGGCCAGCGGCGACTGCTGCATGAGCCTTTTGCTTCCGTCAGAACGAGTGGCGGCTGGAGTCGAAAGGATGTGGAAGACATTCTTTTCATGGGTGTGATCGGTGTCGTGCTTGGCGGGCGACTGGGCTATTGCCTGTTCTACAAGCCCCTCCACTACCTGGCACACCCGTTCGAGATCTTTGCCGTTTGGCAAGGTGGCATGAGTTTTCATGGCGGCATGCTCGGTGTCATTGTGGCCATGGTCTGGTTTGCCCGTTCGCGTTTCCGACCGTGGCTGCAGGTAGCCGATTTTGTTGCTCCCTGTGTACCCACGGGGCTGGCGGCGGGACGAATTGGGAATTTCATCAACGGCGAACTGTGGGGGCGCGTCTGCAGCGCCGACTTGCCCTGGGGCATGGTGTTTCGCGGCGCCGGTGACTTGCCGCGCCATCCATCACAGGTGTACCAGTTTCTGGGCGAGGGGATACTGCTTTTTGTCGTGATGTGGTTGTATGCACGCAGGCAACGGCGCGAAGGGCAGGTCGCCGCTGCTTTCCTGATCGGTTACGGCGTGTTGCGCTTCTGTGCGGAGTTCTTTCGCGAACCCGATGCCCATCTTGGCATCTTGTCCCTGGGCATGAGCATGGGGCAGTGGTTGTGTCTGCCGATGATTCTGGGGGGTATCGGTTTGTGGCTGTGGGCGCAATCCCGCATTCGCATGTGAGTGTGATGCAAACAGATGAGTACTTCTGACTGGATCAGCCGCAAGGTCTCCAAGTTGCTGCCGGCCTCAGAGGCCAAGCGCCAAAGTATTGTTCGGGCAACAAGCATCGAGTCTGCTGGTGTCAAGTCGGCAGAGCCGGACGCCATGCATGGTTTGGTAGAGTCAAAGCGCGGCGATGTCGGCGGTGCTGGTTCAAACACTGGAGTGCGTGAGCCGGTGGACTGGCGCACCACCAGCGAGCGCTTGGTGGGCACGTTGCGGCGCAAGGGAGAGG
Source organism: uncultured Rhodoferax sp. (assembly GCA_964654655.1). Lineage (GTDB taxonomy): Bacteria > Pseudomonadota > Gammaproteobacteria > Burkholderiales > Burkholderiaceae_C > Rhodoferax. The sequence continues at coordinate 5,096 of CAZZLB010000008.1, forward strand.
CCATGTCACCGCGCGCCCTGCGTCACACCCTGGGCGAGTTGCGTGCCGTGGTGGATGAGCGCGTCAGTGAGGTGGAGGGCGGACGCCGCGCCAGCGTATTCGCGCAGTGGTACGCATCGGCGACTCCGGCTGAACGGCGTGATTGCTGGCTGCTGATGAGCGAGCAGTTTGTGGCCGACACTCAGGTGATCAAGCTGGCGCAGACGCGTTTTGCAGCAGCAGTCGGGACACCCGACGAAGCAGTCGCTGAGGTGCATTATCGCCGTGCAACCGTCTCGCCACGGCGACGCCTGCTGCAGCGATTTAGTGTGTTTTCACAAGGGATACGTTTCCTGGTTGACCTGCGTGCCGAGATGCTCCCGCACCTCAGGACGGACCGGCATCTTCAGGCGCTTGACGTGGAGATGGAGTACATGTTCTCCACCTGGTTCGATGTCGGATTCCTGGACCTGAGGCGCATCAGCTGGGATTCGCCAGCGTCGCTGATTGAAAAGCTGATCAAGTACGAGGCGGTACATGACATCAAGAGCTGGGCTGATGTCAAGAACCGGCTTGACTCCGATCGCCGGTGCTATGGTTTCTTCCATCCACGCTTGCCCGACGATCCCTTGATCTTTGTCGAGGTGGCTTTGCTTCACGAGATTGCGGCAGGGATCACGCCACTGCTCGATGAATCTGCAGCCGTGGAGGACCTGAACAAAGCCACAACCGCGATCTTTTACTCGATCAGCAATACCCAGGCCGGTCTGCGTGGTGTCAGTTTCGGCGACTCCCTGATCAAGCGCGTCGTGGAGGCCCTCAAGATTGAGTTTCCCCGGTTGAAGACGTTTGCCACGCTTTCGCCGATCCCCGGTTTTCGCGCTTGGCTGGGCAAGAACGCATCGGCCATGCTGGATCGACTCGATGACAAGTCGCGGGCCGAACTGGCCAATGAACTGCGGCAAGAAACTGTCGGCGCCACGGAGTTGCTGGCGGGTGCAGACAGGTCGCTGGAACTCGATGAGAAGTCGCCACTGCGGCGAATGTTGTTGCGCTGCGCTGCCTATTACCTGAGCCGCGCGTTGGCCGAAGGCAAGCCCATCGATCCGGTTGCAAGATTTCATTTGGGTAACGGTGCACGGATTGAGCGCCTGAACTGGGCGGGCGATCCCTCGCCCAAGGGCCTGAAGCAGTCCTGCGCGATGATGGTCAACTACCTGTATGACCTCAAACGCCTGGATCGATACCGGGCTCAGCTGTTGCAAGGGAAAGTCCCTGCTTCCGCCAGCATTGAGGAATTTCTAAAATAGTCGCATAACAAGATTCGACCATAAACCAGGAGACGACAATGGCTTTAACCAGACGAAACTTCATTCACGGCGCCGGTGGCGCCGCAGTGGCGGCGATGACATCATCGACGTGGCCTCAAACTGGCGGTGCGGGTCTGAAGATCTCGCATCAATTTCCTGGTGGTACCGCAACCGAGGGCGATTTCCGCGATCGTCTGTGTCGTCGCTTCGCCACCGAAGTTGAAAGGCGCACTTCGGGTGCGCTCAAGGCGTCGGTGTATCCCGGTTCTTCATTGATGAAGACCAACGCCCAGTTCTCTGCCGTGCGCAAGGGTGCACTCGACATGAGCCTGTTTCCCCTGTCCTATGCCGGCGGCGAGGTGGCCGAGACCAACATCGGTCTGATGCCTGCGCTGGTGCCCAGTTACGAACAGGGTGCGCTCTGGAAAAATGCCGAGGTCGGCAAGCTGTTTTCCAAGGTTCTGGATGAAAAAGGCGTCATCATCGTCAGTTGGGTCTGGCAGGCTGGTGGCGTTGCGAGTCGCACAAGGGCACTGCTGACACCCGACGACGCCAAGGGTTTGAAGGTACGCGGTGGCAGCCGCGAGATGGACATGATGCTCAAGACAGCGGGTGCCTCAGTGATCACTCTGCCGTCCAACGAGATTTACGCCGCCATGCAGACCGGCGCCATGGATGCTGCCATGACCTCGAGCACGAGTTTCATCTCGTTCAAGCTCGAGGAGATTGCCAGGCATCTGACCACCGGGCGCAACAAGACCTACTGGTTCATGCTGGAACCCCTGATCATCTCCAAGGAAGTCTTCAACCGCTTGCCCAAGGCGCAGCAGGATGTCGTGATGGCGGTTGGTGCAGAGTTGGAGGTTTTTGGTCAGGAAGCGGCGCGCGCTGACGACAAGGCGGCGGCGGAGATCTATGCCAAGGCTGGAGCCAAGGTCTACGACATGGACGAGGCCACGTTGAAGAAATGGCAGGTGATCGCGCGCGAGACTGCCTGGAAGGATTTTGCGGAAAAGAGTGAGTCCTGCGCGGCACTGCTCAAAGCGGCGCAGAAACTGGCATGACACACGGTATCGAGGTCGGGTCCGCGGTGCTTGGCGTGGACCCCGACACACCGCGCCTGCTGTTGCCGCTGGCGATCGTACTGATGCGGATCAACCGACTGATGGTTGTACTGGGTATGTTTGCCTTGCTCATCGCTTCGGCCGTGCTGACCTACAGCGTGGTGTCGCGCTATGTGATGAAGTCTTCCACCGATTGGCAGGATGAGGCGGCGGTCTTTTGCCTGGTTGGTGCCACTTTTCTTTGCAGTTCCTTTGTGCAGGCCTTGCGGGGACACGTCGGCATAGAGGCTGTCTCCAGCTTGCTGCCGAAGTCGCTCAACCGCTTGCGGCTGCTCGTGGTGGATCTGTTGGGCCTGGTGTTCTGCAGCTTTTTTGCCTGGAAATCGTGGACGCTGTTCCATGAAGCATGGGTGGAACATCAAACCACGTCGTCCTCCTGGGCGCCACCCTTGTCCATACCGTATGGCTTGATGGCCGCCGGCATGACGCTGCTGGGTCTGCAACTTCTGATCCAACTCAGCGCGCGGATCAATGTCATGCTCGGCAAGGCACCGGGGGTGGCGTCATGACGATGCTGAGTCTGGGTTTGCTGTTTGGCGCCGTGACGCTGATTTTCATGTTTTCGGGTGCGCCGATCTCGTTTGCGCTGGGCAGCGTTGCGGTGCTGTTCATGTACCTGTTCATGCCGGCTCAATCGCTCAACACGGTGACTCAGAATGTCTATGAGGAAATGGCCAGCATCACGCTGCTGTCGATTCCACTCTTCATACTGAAGGGAGCGGCGATCGGCAGATCGCGTGCCGGGCAGGACCTGTACGCCGCCATGCACGTCTGGATGGGGCGTATTCCGGGTGGGCTGGGCATTGCCAACGTCTTTGCCTGCGCTTTGTTCGCGGCCATGGCGGGATCCAGTCCGGCAACGTGTTCGGCGATCGGCAGCGCCGGCATTCCGGAAATGCGCAAGCGCGGCTACTCACCTGGCTTTGCCGCTGGCATCATCGCAGCCGGAGGTACGCTGGGGATCTTGTTACCGCCGTCGATCACCATGATTTTGTACGCGGTCGCGGCAGAGCAATCGCTCGGGCGTTTGTTTCTCGCGGGAATTTTTCCGGGTGTGCTGTTGGTTGGACTGTTCGCCATTTATGCCGCCCTGCGTTACCAGAAGGAGCATCGCCTCGCATTGGCTGAGTTTGAAAGCTCGGGTGCGAGTTCCGCCTTGTTGCTCGATGAGACCTTCACCAACCGGCAGAAGTTCGAGATGTTGCCGCGTGTCGTGCCGTTTGTGTTGCTGCTGATCGGCGTCATGGTTGCGCTGTACGGTGGTTTTGCAACGCCATCCGAGACGGCCGGCCTGGGCGCATTGCTGGCTCTGATCCTGATTGCCACGATTTACGGCGTCTGGCGCCCTCGGGATGTGGCGCCCATTCTGACGGCCACGCTGCGCGAATCGACAATGCTGATGATGATCATCGGAATGTCGCTGTTGTTCTCCTACGTGATGAGCTTCCTGCACATCAGCCAGTCGACCGCCGAATGGGTGGTCGGGCTGCATCTGTCCAAATGGGTCTTGCTGGCGGCCATCCTGCTGATGGTCATCGTGCTAGGCTTTTTCCTGCCTCCGGTCAGCATCATCCTGATGACCGCCCCCATCATCCTGCCGCCACTCAAGGCGGCCGGATTTGACCTGATCTGGTTCGGTGTCCTGATGACGATCGTGATGGAGGCCGGGCTGATACACCCGCCGGTCGGGCTCAACATCTTTGTCATCAAGAACATCGCGCCCGACATTGCACTGGGCGAAATCATTTGGGGGGTGTTGCCTTTTGTGCTACTGATGTTTCTGGCGGTGCTGCTGATCTGCGTCTTTCCTGGTATAGCCACCAGCCTGCCGGACATGGTGATGGGTGTGGCCGCAGTCAGACCATGAGTGCCGATGTTGAACTGCGCTTCGAGGAGGCGGTCGCGACCGTCACCCTGTCACATCCTGGCAGGCTCAATGCCATGTCGCGTCACATGTGGCACTCATTGCGATCGGCATTGGAGAGCGTTGCCCTTCGTGACGAGGTGCGTTGCGTGGTGGTGACCGGCAAAGGTTGCAACTTCTGCGCTGGTGGTGACATTTCGGAGTACGCCGACTTCCGTTTTCAGGAGTCGAGTCTGCGCGATTTTCATGAAAGCGAGGTCTGGGGCGCTTTGCAGGCGATGCTGGATTGCGATGTGCCGCTGGTGGCGGCCATTGAAGGCAATTGCATGGGTGCCGGGATGGAGATTGCCAGTTGCTGCGATATTCGCCTGGCAGGTGAATCATCCCGCTATGGCGCGCCAATTGCCCGCCTGGGTTTTCCGATGGCACCGCGTGAGGCTGAGCTCGTTGCGCGCGAGCTGGGTCTGAATGTCACCCGACAAATGCTTCTGGAAGCGGCCATCTTTACCGCAGCGGACCTGAAGGCATGCGGCTTTCTGAGCCGGGTCATGCCGGACGGACAGCTTGGAGCCGAGCTGTCCGCCACTGTGCAGCGGATTCTTGCGTTGTCACCACAGGCTGCGCGAATGAACAAGCGGACTCTGCGAGCTCTTTCCTCGATCGAGCGGATTTCGCGCGACGCTGACAGCAGCTACGTCTATGCCGAAAGTACCGAGCACCGCGAGGGCATACTCGCCTTTCTGGAAAAGAGAAGGCCGGTATTTTGATTATTCGAAGATGGCAAGAAGCCATCATTCATTCCGATTCACTCCGAGTTCATCAAGCTTTATGAAAACGCCAACAGCAAGCTCTGCCAGCAACGGCAATCTTTATGCGGCATTGCGCGCAGCCTTTCCGGCAAACCTCGATGCCGTCGCGGTGGAGACCGAAGATGGCTTGTCTTACAGTTGGCGCGATCTTGAACGAGCCAGCGCCATGCTGGCCAATCTGCTGAAATCATTGAACTTGCCAGCGGGTGCAAGGATTGCCGTACAGGTCGACAAATCGGTTGAGGCGATGCTGCTGTACCTGGCGACCCTGCGCGCCGGTTTTGTCTATCTGCCGCTGAACATCGCATACCAGAGCACGGAGATCGAGTACTTTATCGGCAATGCGGAGCCGGCTGTCGTGGTGTGTACCGGCAGGAATTTTGGCTGGGTCAGCAAGATTGCTTTCAAAGCCGGCACGCAATCCGTCTTTACGCTCAACAGCGATCGCACTGGGTCGCTGCTGGAGCGTGCAAGCCACTGTTCGGACCGGCACAGCACGGCACCGCGGCAAACCGGTGACCTGGCTGCGATCATCTACACGAGCGGCACGACCGGACGCTCCAAGGGTGCGATGCTGACGCACGGCAATCTGCTCAGCAATGCACAGGTACTGAGGGAGTACTGGGGCTGGCGCAGCCAGGAGGAGGGCGCGGATGTCCTGATTCATGCCTTGCCGATCTTTCATGTGCACGGCTTGTTTGTTGCGATTCATGGCGCGCTTCTGAGCGGCAGCAAGATGCTCTGGCTGAGCAAGTTTGATCCGAAGTGGGTGATTGAGCGATTGCCGCGGGCGACCGTCTTCATGGGCGTGCCGACGCTCTATGTCCGGTTGCTGGCAGAGAGCAGTCTGGACAGGGTGGCGACGCGCAACATGCGACTTTTCATTGCGGGTTCAGCACCCTTGTTGATCGAAACCTTCAGTCAGTGGCAGAACCGAACCGGGCACACCATTCTGGAGCGCTACGGCATGAGCGAGACCGTGATGCTTACCTCCAATCCGTATTTCGGCGACGCGGCGCTGCGTCGCGGTGGTACCGTAGGTTTTCCCTTGCCCGGCGTCAGTCTGCGTGTCTGCGACGAACAGGGTCAGTCACTGCAGGTGGGTCAGATTGGCGGAATCGAGGTCAAGGGGGCCAACGTGTTCAAGGGCTACTGGCGGATGCCGGAAAAGACCGCTGAGGATTTCACCGCCGACGGCTACTTTCGGACCGGTGATGTTGGCAGGATCGACGAACAGGGATATGTCAGCATCGTTGGTCGCAGCAAGGACTTGATCATCAGCGGTGGATACAACGTCTATCCGGCCGAGATCGAGGGACATATCAATGAGTTGCCTGGCGTAGCGGAAAGTGCGGTGGTAGGTGTCGAGGATGCGGATTTTGGCGAAGTTGGCGTGGCGGTGGTGATCCCCAAGCCAGGGGCGCTGTTGAAGCCGGCAGCGATCATTGCGAGCTTGAAGTCCATGCTGGCCAACTTCAAGATACCCAAACGCTGCTACGTGGTCGATGAACTGCCACGCAACGCAATGGGCAAGGTGCAAAAAAATCTGCTGCGCGCGCAGTACCGCAGCGAAGCGCCGCGCTAGCGCCAACTAACGCAGCACCAACACCGGTACGTGGGAGTGCGTCAGAACTTGCTGGGTTTCGCTGCCCAGCAACAACCTCTTGATGCCGCGCCGACCGTGGGATGCCATGACGATCAGGTCGCATTTGTGTTTTTTCGCGGCGGCTATGACGGCGTCCGAAATGAGGTCGGATTTGACAGTCAGCGCCTTGGCCTTGACACCTTTTGCCAGGGCGGACTTCTGGACCGCATCGACGATGGCCTGTGCATCGTCCGCCCATTGCTTCTCGACTCTGCTGACTTCCGCTGCCTGCAGCGCCAGGCCGCCCTCGAAATAGCTTTGCGGGTAACGCGGAATGACCTTCAACGCGATCAGTTCTGCACCCGTCAGTGCTGCCAGCGAGATGGCACTGGAAACAGCCTTCTTTGACAGCGGAGAACCGTCTGTGGCGACTAGGATCTTCTGGTACATAACATTCTCCTGTTGAATTGTGCTGACAGCTTACTCCGATCACTGAACAATGACTTGATATTGGTCAGTTAAACTGAACGCCAAACCGCGCACACTTGAATCCTATGGCAACTGCAAGTCCTGAAGCCGTTCTGGCGGTACCCGAAATCAGCGACATTGCGCGGGCTGCGACTGCCTCGCATGCAGCGGGTCCGGTCGCAACGGCGCAGTTGTATTCACTGCTGGACGATCCACAGGAGTGGGCGGTGTTCAGCCGACCGGATGCGGATCGAGCGCAGTGCTGGGAGTCCAATTTGCTGATCGAGGGTATGCATTGTGCCGCCTGCGCGCTCACCATCGAGGCTGCGCTACTGAGCGTGCCCGGTGTGATGCAGGCGAGCGTGAGCGCCGGAAGTCACCGGGCTCGTGTTCTGTGGTCGGCGGCCACGGTTCAACCATCGGTCTGGATGCGAGCCGTGCAACTTGCCGGCTACAGCCCGGTACCTGCCAACGACGCATTTGCCCGGGAGCAGCGACTGAACGAAGGCCGCAAGGCGCTGTGGCGACTGGCGGTCGCTGGCCTGTGCATGATGCAGGTGATGATGTATGCCTATCCGGCCTACATCGCGGCGCCGGGTGACTTGAGTATCGAGATGGAGCAGTTGCTGCGTTGGGCGTCCTGGGTGCTGACGCTGCCGGTCATCCTGTTTTCCTGCGGCCCGTTCTTTCGCAATGCCATGGCCGACGTGATGCGGCGTCGCGTCAGCATGGACCTGCCGGTGGCACTGGGTATGCTGATCACCTTCATCGTCAGTTCGGCAGGTACCTTTGATCCGCACGGGCCCTTTGGCCGGGAGGTCTATTTCGATTCCTTGACCATGTTCGTCTTTTTCCTGCTCTCAGGGCGCTGGCTGGAATTGCGGCTGCGTGATCGAACCGCCGGGGCCCTTGAAGCTCTGATGAATCGCTTGCCTGACAGCGTGCTGCGCCAGCAGGAGGACGGGGGCTACGAGCGTGTGCCAGTGCGGCGCCTGCGGGTGGCGGATAGGGTTCGTATCCTGCCCGGCGAGACTTTTCCGGCAGACGGCCTGGTGCTGCAGGGACAGACCCTGGTCGACGAAGCCTTGTTGACAGGTGAATCACGACCTGTGGCGCGTGCTGTTGGCAGCAGTGTGATTGCCGGCAGTCACAATCTGTCGAGTCCGGTTCAGGTGGAAGTAAGGCAGACCGCCGATCAGACTCGTTTTGCACAAATTGTTGCCTTGATGCAGACGGCCTCGACCAGCAAGCCGGCGTTGGCGCGACTGGCTGACCGGATTGCCAAACCCTTCCTGATGGCCGTCCTGCTCGCTGCGGGATCTGCCTGCGCATTCTGGTGGGGCCGCGACCCGGGACATGCGCTGATGGTCGCCGTCGCCGTGTTGGTCGTCACCTGTCCTTGCGCCCTGTCATTGGCAACACCGGCAGCCATGCTGGCGGCGGCTGGTGCTTTGGCGCGCCGAGGCGTCCTTGTGCGCAGGCTGGAAGCTTTTGAAGCGCTGGCGGGTATCGACACCGTGTTGTTCGACAAGACCGGAACCTTGACGCGCGATGCCATGGTTTTGTCATCGATCCGGGTGCGCGAGGGCGTGACGCAGAGCCAGGCCTTGGGCCTGGCTGCGGCGCTTGCCCAGTGCTCGCTGCATCCGGTATCGAAGGCATTGATGGCGGCGGCGCAGCAGGGCGCATGTGCTGGCTGGACGACGCGGGACGTGCAGGAAATCGCCGGCGCCGGTGTACGGGGGTGGGTTGTGAAGCGACCAGGGGGCCCTGGCGAGTCCGAAATCCGTTTGGGTTCTGCCGGGTTTTGTGAAATTGCGGCGGCTCCATCCGAATTTCTCCAGTCACATCTGAGTGACGAACAGGGTTGGCTGGCAACGTTTGAACTGCAGGAGGACCTGCGACCGGATGCCAGGCAGGCTGTGGACGCACTGCAGCGCGACGGAATCAAGGTTCACCTGTTGTCAGGCGATGGCGCCCAGGCGGCAGGACGCGTTGCAGCGCAAGTGGGTATCACCGAATTTCAGGGTCTTTGCTCGCCACTGGACAAGCTCGAATTTCTGCGGCTTGCCCAGCGGCAAGGCAAGCGGGTGGCGGTGGTTGGGGATGGACTCAATGACGGCCCGGTACTTGCCGGCGCCCATGTGTCGTTTGCGTTTGGCAGGGCTGCCCCGCTGGCGCAGGCGCAGGCCGACTTCGTGGTGCTGGGCGATCAGATCGGAGCAGTTGCCACCAGCTTTCAAACGGCCCGCCGAACCCTGCGTGTGGTGCGTCAGAATCTCTGGTGGGCTGCCGCTTACAACGCAGTTTGTGTGCCCTTGGCGGTTGTCGGTTGGTTGCCGGCGTGGCTGGCCGGCTTGGGCATGGCCTTGAGTTCATTGCTGGTGGTGCTCAATGCGCTACGACTTGCAACCATTGCCGCATAGCCGAAGGATCGCTGTGGACATTCTTTATTTGCTGATTCCCTTGTCTGTCGTGCTGGTCTTTTTTATATTGGCCGGACTTTGGTGGGCTATCCATCGAGGTCAATTCGATGACATGGAGGCCGAAGGTGAACGAATTCTTAAGGATTCATAAAAAAATCGGGAAATTTGACTTGAGTCACTCCTAATTCCAGTTTGACGTGCGAAACTTTGGTTGATCCAACTAAGAAGAGGTGTAAATGATATTTCCCAATTCACTAGCAACAAGCTATAACGACAAGGTCGTCAGGCAGTTTGCCATCATGACCGTAGTCTGGGGCGTCGTCGGTATGCTGGTCGGCGTCATCATCGCCGCCCAGTTGACCTGGCCGGAACTGAACTTCGGTATTCCATGGCTGACTTACGGCAGGCTGCGTCCACTGCACACCAATGCGGTGATTTTTGCGTTTGGTGGTTGCGGACTGTTTGCCACTGCCTATTACGTCGCCCAGCGCACCTGTCAGGTACGTCTGTTCAGCGACAAACTGGCAGCTTTTACGTTCTGGGGTTGGCAACTGATTATTCTCTCGGCGGCGATCTCTCTGCCGCTCGGGTTCACTTCAGGCAAGGAATACGCAGAACTCGAATGGCCCATCGATATTCTGATCACACTGGTCTGGGTCGCTTTTGCCATCGTCTTTTTCGGCACCATTGGGACTCGTAAAGTTCGCCACATTTACGTGGCCAACTGGTTTTTTGGTTCCATGATCATTGCGGTCGCCTTGCTGCACCTGGTAAATAGCGCTGCCGTTCCAGCGGGCCTGATGAAATCCTACTCTGCTTACGCTGGCGTGCAGGATGCGATGGTTCAGTGGTGGTATGGCCACAACGCAGTCGGTTTCTTCCTGACCGCAGGGTTCCTCGGGATGATGTACTACTTTGTTCCCAAGCAGGCGGAGCGTCCGGTTTACTCATACCGTCTGTCGATCGTCCACTTTTGGGCGCTGATCTTCACTTACATGTGGGCGGGTCCGCACCACCTGCATTACACCGCGTTGCCAGATTGGACACAATCGCTCGGCATGGTGTTTTCCCTGATTCTGCTGGCGCCGAGCTGGGGCGGGATGATCAACGGTATCATGACGCTGTCCGGTGCCTGGCACAAGCTGCGCGATGACCCGATCCTGCGTTTCCTGATTGTCTCCCTGTCCTTCTACGGCATGTCGACCTTTGAAGGCCCGATGATGTCGATCAAGACCGTCAACGCCCTGTCGCATTACACGGACTGGACTGTTGGTCACGTGCATTCCGGTGCTCTCGGTTGGGTCGGTCTGGTCACGATGGGTTGCATGTACCACCTGATTCCAAGGCTGTTCGGTCAAAAGCAGATGTACAGCATGAAGGCAGTCGAAGTGCATTTCTGGACGGCCACTATCGGCATCGTCATCTACATCGCTGCCATGTGGATTGCCGGTGTGATGCAAGGTTTGATGTGGCGTGCTGTCAACGCTGACGGTACTTTGACCTACACTTTTGTCGAGTCCGTCAAGGCGACTTTCCCGTTCTACGTGCTGCGTCTCTGTGGTGGTCTTCTGTACCTGGGCGGTATGTTGATCATGCTCTGGAACGTACTCAAGACAGCGACCACCGGGCGCTCCGTCACCGTGAATATTCCGGCCGCTGTTGCCCACGCCTGACAAGGAAACATACCATGGCAAATAACAATACAAGCGGCGGACTGTCGCACGAAAAGATCGAAACCAGCAACTTCCTGATGATCGTCCTGATTCTCGTGGTACTGCTGTTTGGTGGCTTGGTGGAAATCGTTCCACTGTTCTTCCAGAAGTCCACGACCGAGCCGGTCAAGGGACTGCAACCCTACACTGCGTTGCAGTTGGCGGGGCGAGACATCTACACGCGCGAAGGTTGCTATAACTGCCATTCGCAGATGATTCGCCCGTTCCGTGCGGAAACACTGCGCTACGGGCATTATTCAGTGGCTGGCGAATTTGTCTATGACCATCCGTTTCAGTGGGGCAGCAAGCGCACCGGCCCGGATCTGCAGCGCGTTGGGGGAAAGTACAGTGACCAGTGGCACCGTGACCATTTGAACAACCCACGTGACGTGGTGCCCGAGTCCAACATGCCGGCGTATCCCTGGCTGCTCAGGGACGACGTCGATGCTGCCTCCATGCCGGCTCACATGAAAGCCTTGCGAACTGTCGGCGTGCCCTACAGCGACGAACAGATAGCCAAGTCCGCCGCCGAACTCAAGGGCAAGAAGGAAATCGAAGCGCTTATTGCCTACCTTCAGGTGCTGGGAACCTTGGTCAAGTAAGAAGGGCTTATCGTCATGGAAATTGATATCAACTCCCTGCGTTCACTGGCCACAGTAGTCAGCTTCGTCGTGTTTGTCGGCATTCTTGCGTGGACGTTTTCCAGCCGCAAGACTGCCGATTTTGAACAGGCTGCAAAACTTCCGTTCGAGCAAGACTGACCTGGCGCAATCTAAGGAAACAATATGAGCGACTTTACTAGTAACTTTTGGTCGGTTTACGTTGCCGGCATCACGGTGGTGAGTATTCTGGCGTGCCTGTTGCTGCTATGGCTGACGGGCAAGGCCAAGGCCATGACCGCAAGCGACAACACGACAGGTCACATCTGGGATGGTGACCTGCGTGAAATGAACAACCCTTTGCCGCGTTGGTGGGCATGGCTGTTTGTGATCACCGTCGTTTTTGCGCTGATCTACCTTGCGATGTATCCTGGCTTGGGCTCCTACAACGGCAAGCTCGGATGGACTTCGACGGGACAACATCAATCTGAAGTAGACAGGGGCAATGCAGAAACGGCACCTCTGTACGCCAAGTTTTCTGCGATGAAGCCCGAGGACGTGGCCAAGGACGCCAAGGCCATGGCCATCGGCGAGCGCTTGTTCATGAACAACTGCGCCCAGTGCCATGGTTCCGATGCGCGTGGCAACAAGGGGATACCCAACCTGACCGACAATTTCTGGCTCGGTGGCGGCACACCCGAAAACATCAAGAACAATATCATCAAGGGTCGTGTTGGCATGATGCCTCCGATGGCAGCTGCCGTCGGCTCTGCAGACGATGTCAAGAACGTTGCGCAGTATGTGCTGAGCCTCTCGGGCAGTCCACACGACTCCGTGCGCGCCGCACTTGGCAAGGAAAAATTCGTGGTTTGCGCAGCTTGTCACGGCCCGGATGGCAAGGGTATGCCAGCAATAGGCTCTGGTAACCTGACCAATCAGAGCGTCTGGCTGCACGGAAGTGGCGAAGCGAATATCATCTCCATGATCAACAATGGCAAGACCAACCAGATGCCGGCTCAGGGTGACAAGTTCACCGAGGCGCAAATCCATGTGTTGGCCTCCTATGTATGGAGTCTCTCGAACAAGGGTGGGGTCACAGCCCAGTAGTGCGTCTGCGCCGGCTGGTCGTTGCTGCTCGCAGGAAACATCACTCTTGAACAGCAAGGACTCCGGATCAAGCAAAGTCATCCCCATTCAGGCCGAAGACGCCGATGGGGAACTGATCTCCCTGTACGCCTCGCACCAGAGAATCTACCCGCGCAGCGTCTCGGGCCTGTTCTCCAAGTGGCGCTGGGGCATGGTCTGGCTCACCCAGATCATCTTCTACGGCCTGCCCTGGCTCGAATTCGGGCAGCGCCAGGCGGTGCTGTTTGACCTGGGCGCCAGGCGTTTCTACATCTTCGGCCTGGTCCTGTACCCGCAGGATTTCATCTACCTCACCGGCCTGATGGTCATCTCGGCCCTCTCGCTGTTTCTGTTTACTGCGGTAGCCGGACGCCTGTGGTGCGGCTACGCCTGCCCGCAAACCGTCTACACCGAAATCTTCCTGTGGATAGAAAAACAGGTCGAAGGCGACCGCACCGCACGCATGCGCCGGGACAGCCAGAACTGGAATTTCGACAAAACCAGCCGCAAGGCACTCAAGCACCTCATCTGGATCGCAGTGGCCCTGTGGACCGGTTTCACCTTCGTTGGCTACTTCAGCCCGATCCGGCAATTCGCAAATGAATTTGCACAGATGAACCTGGGACCCTGGGAGACCTTCTGGACCTTCTTCTACGGCTTTGCCACTTACGGCAATGCCGGCTTCATGCGCGAACAGGTCTGCAAACACATGTGCCCGTATGCGCGCTTCCAGAGCGCCATGTTCGACAAAGACACCCTGATCGTCACCTACGACAAAGAGCGCGGTGAGCCCAGAGGAGCACGCTCGCGCAAAGCCGACCCCAAGACACTGAACCTGGGCGCTTGTGTGGACTGCAACCTGTGCGTCCAGGTCTGCCCCACCGGAATTGACATCCGCAAAGGCCTGCAATACGAATGCATAGGGTGTGGCGCCTGCGTGGACGTCTGCGACGCCGTCATGGACCGGATCGGCTACGCCAGGGGACTCGTCAAATACTCCACCGACAACGCCATCAAACAAGGCTGGAGCCAGAGCCAGACCCTGCGCCACGTCTTTCGGCCCAGAGTGCTGGTCTACGGCGCCATCCTGGGCAGCATCGTGCTGGCCATGATCATCAGCATGAACCTGCGCACCCTGTTCAAGGTCGACGTCGTGCGAGACAGAGGCGTCATGGCACGCATCGTGGGCGGGGGCAACATCGAAAACGTCTACCGGTTGCAGATCATGAACGCCACCGAGGCCAACCAGCGCTACAGAATCAGCGCCAGCGGCCTGCCCGGACTCCAACTCACCACCGAGAGCGAAGTCATGGTCGAATCAACCCAGGCGCGCTGGGTGACTGTGCGCCTGCAGGTAGCGCTGCAGGACATGAAACCGGGCTCGCACGCGATCGCCTTCGGCATTGAGGCGCTTGATACCCCCGGTCACTTGACAGAGAAATCGGTATTTCTGGTACCGCGATAAGGACGCCCCCATGTTGTCAAAACGATTGATGTGGATTGCCTGGCCTGCCTTTCTGATGGCCGGGATTCTTGAAGTACTGGTCTTTGGCATGGTCGATCCGCAGGACCTGCAGTGGTTTGGTCATCCGCTGGAGCTCTCGCGCCAGACTGTCTACAGCCTGGCCTTCTTCGTCTTCTGGGTTATTGCCATGCTCTCCAGTGGCTTGACGACCTTGCTGGCGCAGTCACCTTTCGACGCCAATCGTTGTCCCTTGCCGTCCGACGAGCGACCCAAGGGCTGCCCGAAACAGGACGAGGCCTAGTTTTCCATTGTTTCATCACACGACCTGAAATCCCATGAGTACTTTTGACCACGTCACCCTGATTCAAAACATCAATCAGAATCTGGCTCCATTCAGAAAATCACAGTCCGAAGCGATGCTTGGTTTCGGCCAGCTGGCCCGCGCCTCCATGGCCGAAGGAACGCTGAGCGCCAAGACCAAGGAACTGATTGCACTGGCCATTGGCGTGACGCAGCATTGTTCTGGCTGCGTCGGTTTTCATGTCAAGGCCTTGCGCAAGCTTCAATGCACCCGCGCTGAACTCGAAGAAATGCTCAGTGTCTGTGTCTATATGGGCGGTGGCCCGGCGCTGATGTACGTGGCCGAAGTGCTCAAGGCCTGGGATGCCATGGCGCCGGAGTGAGCAGCATGTCGCGCCGCGTATAAGGAACTGGCTTGCCCGACAAACTGAGTGCCAGCCGTGTTACCAGTGAGTGTGTCGGCAGCGGCGGAACATGAACTGGTGTGATCAAGACCCACAGAGCGATCAGCACGGTCAGGCTGGAGCCCATCAGTGCCCTGGGCAGGCGGGTGCGGGCCATGGCGGTGGCGCTGACCGCCCCACCAAGAAGCAGTCCTGCCAGCACTTCAGAAATCGAGTGAGCACTGACCTCCATGCGCGACAAGCCGATCAGCGCGGCCAGTGCAAAGCCAATCCCCACCGCTGTCTTCTGCCCCCACGGCGGCAGGCGTGAAGCCAGTGTTCCGAGTAGCAGCGGGTAAACGCTTGCGGCGAACATGGTGTGACCGGAGATGCCGGTGAAGTCGAGTTCGGCACTGCCAATGCCCCAGCCGATGAAAGCAATCTTGCTCGCTGTGGTCAACAGCGCGCTCAGCGTCAGCAAGCCCAGCCAGGTGGTGGCCAGCGGCCGGCTGTCGGCCCGGCGTGACAGTATCAACATGGCCAACAAAGCGGCCGGCAGCAGAATCTGGACCTCTCCCAGACGTGTCAGCAGGTGCCAAAAAGATTGCAGATGGGAGGGGGTGAAGGGCATGACGGGGGTGATCATATTCCTACAATGCAGGCATGAACTTCCTTGACATGCTGCGCTCTGCCGAGCGCGATAACGCTTCCCTGCTGTGCGTCGGTCTGGACCCCGATCCGGCCCGGTTTCCAGCCCACCTGCGGGGCGATGCCAGCCGGATTTTTGATTTTTGTGCCGCTGTGGTGGACGCGACCGCCGATCTTGCGATCGCCTTCAAACCGCAGATCGCCTACTTTGCCGCACACCGTGCCGAGGCACAACTTGAGCGTTTGATGGCGCACATGCGCAGCGTCGCGCCAAAGGTGCCGGTGATTCTGGACGCCAAGCGCGGCGACATTGGCAGCACCGCCGAGCAATAT
>CAZZLB010000009.1:0-16036 GCA_964654655.1 uncultured Rhodoferax sp.
CGGAGGCTCATCGGGCCGCCTCCTTGGCCAACCGCGCCGTGGCGCGCGCCTGCTGGGTGCCGCTCCAGCGGCTGACCTTGGCCCGGATCGCCCGACCCCAGCGGGAGACGTGGCGGATTCGCACGGCCCGGGCCATGACGTCGATCGGGTCCAACATTTCGCGGATGATGCTGCGGCTCTTGATCATTTGGCACCTCCCGAAAATCCGGTGGCGGCGTCCTTCGGCTGCGCGGCGGCGTCAACCAGCCGGTCCAGGCGGTTGGCCACCAACGACGGCTCCACAGGCACCTGGGCCGGGGACTTGCCGGCGGCCAGGTGCTGGACGATCGCCAGCCCCTGCGCCATGCTGATCCCCAGCCGGTCCAGCAGCGCGACGATGCTGGTCGCGGTACGCTCCGTGTCAGCCTTGGCCCTCGCCTCCGCCACCGCCCACAGCCGGTTGGCGATCGCCGCCACCACCCGGCGCGTGCCCTGATCCATGTCCGGCAGACCGTGCCCCATGGGCTGTTTCGTTTTCGTCGCCGCCGTCTTCGTCTTCTTCGTGGCCTGTTTCATCTTCGCTTCCTTCCTTCCTTCGTTGCTTCTCTTCGTCCCTGGATCAGTCAGCCCGCCGGCGCCGTGGCCACCGCCCGACCCTGCCAATCGTCGCAGGCGTTCTCGATGGCCGTCACGTCGGCCGGATGGAGGTAGAGCTGGCCCGACCGGCCCTTGCGGTGCCGGATGGTGCCCCGCCGGATCCGCTGGCGCAGCGCGGCGATGGTCAGCCCGGTCCGCCGGGCGGCGGCGCGCAGGGGCACCCCCTCGCAAACCGCGTCGTTCTGGTTGTCGTTGCTCTTGCTCATGCGTACTTGTTCCTTCCTTGCTCGCCCTGGGATTGCCCCCCACCGGCCGGGCCAGCCGGTGGAGGGTGTGAACTCTAGCGGACGCACATTTTACGGCACAAAGAGGCGATGAATTCGCGATGGAACCGCCATGCGGTGCCGATCTTCACGGCCGGCCACTCTCCAGTCTTGGCCTTGGATTTGACCGTTTCAGGATTGACTCTCAAGAACTTAGCGACCTCGGCGGTCGTCAGGATTTCGGGCAACTTGTCTACCATGGGATCCTCGCGGTTTCGTATTTTCATGTACTTTATCACGTGAAACAGGTCATTCAAGTGCTAACAAGAAAGTTTTTTGATAACTTGCGCAAATGCAAGAATTGTCATATATTGTCGTAGAGGGTGAGGAATGACCCAAGCCCCCGCATGGAGGTAGAGAAATGAAGTTGGAAAAATGGATGATCGATGGGCTGCGCTCTTGCGTGCGCAAGCACGGGGGGAGGTATCAAGCCCAAGAGGTTGCGAGAATACTAAAAGTCTCGCACCCTTCAATCAGCAGGTGGCAGGAAGGAGATTACTCCACGATCGACGATGACGCCGGGGCGCGGCTGGTCGCGTTCCTTTCTTCCGAGGGAATCAAGCCGCCGGAAATCACTCCGGGTGAGGTCAGCGACTCCGTCTTGGCCCGCCTGCTGAAAGACTGGCCGCAGCTCACGCCCAGCGCCCGCAAAATGGCGGCTGGGGTGATCGATGGCCTGCTCAGCTCCGCCGGGCGGGTCCACCACGCCCATCCCTGAGCGTTACCAGTCTGTTACCAGTGCACGCCATTCCACGCCAGCGCGGGAAATGTATGGACTGCACGGCCTGAGCACGAGCCCGCCACCCAATCCGGTTTCGACTCCCGCCGCCTCCACCATTTCAAACAATTGAAAACGAATGGGTTGCATGTAAAGCCCGGCAGGGCGTTACCAGCGTGTTACTAGACGAGGCCGGATATGTCGGTGTTCAGGCAAAAGGGGCGGAAAATCTGGCAGGCGCGGGTCTGGGCGCCGGAGCTGGGGCGGGTGCGGTCGGTCTCGACCGGCACCGAGGATCGCATCGAGGCCCTGCGGATCGCGGCGGAATTGGCGGCGATGGCGGCCGGGGTGGCCAGCCGCGCGCGGGTGGAAAAGTTTTTGGCGGAGTGCGGGCATCGGCGGGCGCCGGGCCTGCCGATCGGCGCGGCCTGGGAGCAGTACGCCCAGTTGCCAGACACCCGCCGCCTGTCGGCCCGGGAGCTGGAGGTGCGGCGCCAGCGCTGGGGCGTCTGGGCCCGCTGGGCCGCTGGGCGCGGACTCCGCAACGCCGGGGACGTCGGCGCGCGCGAGGCCCTCGCGTTTTGGGATTGGCTGCGGAGTGGCGAGAGGTCAGGCAAGACCTGCAACCATTACCGGGCGGCGCTCGGCGCGATCTGGGAGGCGCTGCGGGAGCGCTGGGAGCTGCCCGGCAATCCCTGGCGCGCGGTGCGCACCGCGGCGGAGGACGACAGCCGCGGCGGCCGGGCGTTGACGGCGGAGGAGGTGGCGCGGTTGCTGGCCGTGGCCCCGTGGCCCTACTCCGGCGCGATGGTGGCAAGCCTCTACACCGGCCTGCGGCTGGCGGACCTGCTGCGGCTGGACTGGGCGGCGGTGGGTGGCGGCTGGATCGACCTGCGCCCGAGCAAGACCCGCCGGCACGGGATCCGCGTGCGGTTGCCGATCCACCCCGAACTGGCCGGGGTGCTGGAGCGGGCCCGGGCCGAGACTGGCGGGGCCGGGCTGGTGTTCCCGCGGCTGCGCGCCCAGCTCAGGGTCGAGGGTCACGCCCGGCGGCAGTTCCAGCGGCTGCTGGAGCTGGCCGGGATCGAGCCTGAGCCTGGCGAGGTGCTGACGTTCCATTGCCTGCGGCACACGTTCCGGACGCGGCTGGCGGCGGCGGGCGTCGGGCAGGATGTGGCGATGCGGCTGGGTGGCTGGAGGTCGGCCGCCATGGCCGACCACTACAACCACGACGAGGAGTCACTGCGGCGGGCGATTGCCGCCCTGCGTTGACCGGCAGGCGGCGCAGCTCCGCGGCTTGCCGGCGCAGGCCGGGCAGCGCGGCAGGGCAGGACGCCCGCCCTTGAGCCCGTTGGCCCGGCAGGACGCGGTCTTGGCCGGGCTCTTGGCCGAGCCCAGCGCCCGGGCGGCGGTGGAGAGGTCGTTTTTCATGCTTCCCATGCCTCGGAAAATTCACTGTTTTCATTTGCTGGCCCCGGTTTCCCGGGGCTATCTCCATATCACTTGCTGAGGATTTCCATGGCTTCGTCGACGGTCATGCCGGCGCATTCGTCGGCAAAGTAGCCGCTCTTGGCGATGGCGGCCGTGATGATCCGCCGCTGGAGGTTGGCCAGTTCGGTGACGGCCGCCGCGGCGCGGGCATTGGCGTCGTATTCGGCTGGGGTCGGGGCCGGGGTGGAAAAAAACTCTTCGGCGGTGTTGGTGGTCTCGGTGCTCATGGTCTTGTCTCCGGTTTTGTCGGCTGGCTTCATTGCCCCCGACATCCAATACAATAATCAAGCGTTTGGATATTGCAAGCGGGGGGCGTAAAAAAATCCCGCCGGGGTGGCGGGAGCTGGGGAAAGGGCGGATGGATGGGTCAGGCTGGCGGGGTCTTGGCGCGGCAGGTGGCGCAGGGGGCGGGGGTGGTGCCGTCCCGGGCGCAACGGTAGACCGGCAGGCGCTTGACCGATCCGCCACAGCACCGGCGCTCGACGGTCTCGCCAGTCTGCTCGCGATGGGCGCAGGCGGCGGCACCGTAGGCCAGCCCACGGGAACGCATGGTCTGGAGGTATTCGGCGTCTCTGGCTTCGCGCCTGGCGGTGCAGGTTGCGCACTGCGCGGCGTCGGTCGGCAATCCGTAGCGCTCGCACCAATCGGCATGGGGCGGGCAGGACTCGGCGGCAGTCATGTCGCAGTGCGCGCAGACGCCCGGCGAAACGGTGCGGCCGTTGCGGAGTGCGCAGCGCGTCACGCCGTAAACATTGTTGGCGTTTGGGCAGGTCACGAGATGGTGTACTCGTTTTCGATTGTCAAGTCATAGCTTCCAGTAGGCCAGTCGCAGTATTGCGGCACGGTCTCATACTGGGTTTTTTTGTAAGTGCCTGTTATGTCGTTGTTTGTAGGTGGGTCACGCGGCGCAAACTCGTAAATTAGGGGATCTTGCGTGACGACCCACGTTCCACCTTGCCGAAGTGCATAAAAAGTCCAGTACTCGGTGGATGTGTTGCACTCTGATCCGTCTTGGTTATAGGTCACATAAGTTGAAGTGATTGAGCCTGAATAAACGTAATCCTCACCCTTGGTCAGCGTGCCGGTGAAGTCGCGCCTATCCCAGTTTTGGCCACTGTATTTGGCCGTGCGGAATCCGGAAAACTGGTACTCGTCAAGAAATGGGCACCCGCACGGGCAGACATCGCAGAGGATTGGCTTGCCGGTGGAGCTTATCGCCAGCTTGCCGTTGGTTAGCCAAAGCGGCATTTATTTCGTCCCCACGTTGCGGCTGCCGATGGTGTCGCACTCGACATGGAGCTGGAGCATGGAGCACCAGGGGTCGGCGCTGGGAGCGGTTCCGGCGCTGGCGGCGACGCGCTTGAGTCGGGCCCAGACATGGGCGCCAATGTGCAGGCCGGAAAGGCCGGTGGCGTTGCCGATGGGCACCAGCAGGTGCTTTTTCGCCGGGGTGTTGGCCGGGATGGTGAAATCAGGGGACAGGACGGTGGTGGTAGTGGAGAGGACGCTGTTAAAGTCGGCATACTGGTATTCGACCTCAAAGGCGATGGTGCGGTCGGTGGCGTCCAGTGCCCCGGTCAGGATATGGCAGTGCCAGGTCGGGGTGGAGCCCTCGCGCATGGCATGGACCAGCTCCTGCCCTTCGCATTGGTTGTAGTCGTTGAGCTGCCACTTGGGGGCAGTCAGGTTGCCGCCGATGGAGGTGAGGGTGGGGATGCCGGTGCCGGTGGAGCGGATGATGATCGGGAAATCGATGTCCTGCCAGACGGTGGCGTTGCCGTGCAGGCGCAGGGTGCCGTCGGTCTCGAACTCGGCATAGTTGCCATTGGCGACGTCGCCGAATTTCGCGCTGGGCGATTGCGCGGCGTTGCCGGCGATGCGGAGATTGCCGGAGGCGGTGCCGATCCAGAGCACGAGATTGGTGGTGTCGAAGGCGAGCTCGCCAACGGCCAGGGCTGGGGGCGTGCCGGATCCGCGTTTGAGTTGCAAGGGATTGAACACGGGCATCAGTAGGTCCCTCCGTCGGCGGTGCCGTTGCCGTCGCACTCCTCCAGCTCGATGATATTGACCCACTCGGTGCCGTCGGCGATGGAGAGGGTGGAGCCGCTGGCGGCGAGCTTGAATTTCTTCATCTGCAGGTAGCCGCCGGAGACTTGGAAGCTGGGGGCGTATTCGGCGGTGTCGATGGTCAGGGCGTCGGCATAGTCGGTGTCGGCGGTGCCGGGGACGGATTCGAGGCCGACGGTGCCGTCGGTGGTGGTGGCGGCCGGAAAGTCGAACTGCATTTTTTTGATCTGCAGCTTGGTGTCGCCGGAGATCTCCGCGATGCGGAAGGCGGGGACCAGCGGCGCGCCGGAGAAGGTCAGGAGGTCGGTCCACGCGGAGTCGCCGGTGTCCTCGGTGTCGGCCAGGCTGAGGGGTGAGCCGCCGCTCCAGGAGAGGCGGATTTTCTTGGCCTGGAGGATGGCGTTGGGGGGAGTGACGCTGTCGATCTTGAGGCGGAACTCCAGCCCGTAATCTTCGCCCACGAGGTGGTCGACGTGCTCGCGGATCCAGCGGCACATGGCGTTGAGCGTCTGGGCGCTGGGGCGCTGGTCGCGGGCGAAGGGGTCGATGCCGATCGGCAGCGGGGTGGTGGTGCGTGAGCCGGAGCCCATGAGGTGTCCTGCTGGTTAGGCGTTGATCAGCACGTGGTATTCCCAGACCTCTTCGTAAAGCCCGAAGGGCTGGCCGAACTCGACCCGGGGGAGTTGCTCCTTGCAGGTCCAGGTGCCGCCGGTGTAGTCGGCCGGCAGGGTGATGCCGGGCGCGCTGCCGAGGGGAGTCGAGGGCACGACAAAATCGGCGGGGATCGACCACGTTTGGGAAACGGTGGCGGTGAGGGCGATCTTGGAGCCAAGGATGCCGACGCGCTGGCGCTGGAAAATGGCCGGATGGATGCGCGGGGTGTTGTGCAACGGGGTGGACGGCATGGGGTATCCTCAGGGTGCGCAGCCGGCGATCTTGTCGATCTTGGCGGCGATCTTGTCGAGGGTGGCGAGCTGTTTGACGGCGACGGCCTCGGCGCCACCGGCCTGGCGGGCGGCGGCGCGGTCGCGGACGGCTTCCAGCGCGGCCTGCTCGCGCTTGGTGAGCGGATCGCGCCAGCCGTCGGCCATCTTTTTGCGCGCGGACTCCGCGAGGCGGTCGATCTTGCGGTCTTCGCGGGCGCGCTCGCGGGCGGCCTGCTTGGCCTCGCGGTCTTGCTGGCGGAGTTCGCGCTCGGGGAGCAGGGCCCGGGCGCGGGAGGCGGCGGCGCGGTCGGTGGCGGCCGCCGCGGCGGCCTTGGCGTCGGCGGCGGCGGCGCGGGCGGTTTCGGTGGCGGCCTTGGTTTTCTCGGCGGCGGCCTTGCGGGCGGCTTCGGCCTCGCGGCGCTTGGCGTCTTCTACGGTTTTGGCGAGGTCGAGCGCGGCTTTTTTCTCGGCGGCGGCGGCGGTCTCGGCGGCCTTGGCCTTTTCGGCGGCGATGTCCTCGACGATCTTGAGGCGCTGCCAGCGCTCTTCGTCGTTGGCGCCCAGGGCGGCCCATTCCTGGCCGCCATACATGGCTTCGGCCTTGGTGGCGGTGCCGGGTTTGCCGCGGAGGCGCTCTTCCCAGGCGGCGGCCGCGATGGCGGCTTGGACGGCAAGGGAGCGGCGGCGCTGGTCGGCGGCGGCGGCCTCGGCGGCGGCCTTGGCTTCGGCGGCGGCTTTGGCGGCGGCGACGTCCTGGGCGGCCTTGATCTTGGCGTCGCGCTCGGCGCGCATGGCGGCGAGGTCGGGCGCGGCGGCGCCGGGGGCGGCGTTAAGGTCGAGCAGCTCGCCCCAGCCGGTGGCGAGGTTGCCAAGGAACCCCTGTTTGCCGACGCCGTTTTTCTCGTTGAGCGCGTCGGTCTCGGCGGAGAGCTCGCGGGCCTGCTGGACCACCTGGCCGATGCCGACGGCGAGGATGGCCGTGGGCAGGGCGTTCATGGCGGCGCGCAGCGAGCCCATCGCCCCGGCGCCATTGCCGGCGGCAAGGGCAAGATGTCCGAGAATGGAACTGACTGGGCCTCCTTGTCCGGCAACAGTGGCCAATGAATTGGCCAGCTCGCGGGAGCTGCCGGCGGCGCGCTGGGCGGAGTCCGCCGCGGCGGCGGCCGCGGGGGTCCAGGTGGAAGTGGCGACGCCGGCCTGCTGCATCTGGGCGGCGGCGAGGGCGGCGGAGCCGCGCAGCTGCTGGATTGCCTGCGAGGTTTCGGCGGCGCGCTGGGAGGCGGTCGCGCAGGCTTTCGCGAACTCGTATTGCTCGGTTTCGACTTGGGCGATCGGGCCAGTCCAGCCAGCGGAGTCGAGCACCAGTTTGTGGGAGTAGGTGGTCATGCTTTAGGGGCTGGGGTTAACCGGCGTTTTTGCGGAGTTCGCGGAACAGCTCGCCGAATTTCAGCGGGCGGGGGGTGGGGGTGCCGTTGGCGCGGACGCCGGCGGCGCAGAGGTGGCCGGCCGTGGCCAGCGGCAAAGACCACAGATACGCCGCAAAATCGAGGGCCGGGGCGGCGGCGGCGGTGGCGCGATACAGGTCGGCGAGCCATTCGGGGAGGTGGGGCCGGTCGTTTTTTTTTGCGCGTCACCGGCGGGGATGAGGGTGAGCCCAGCGCAGGATGCCGCGAAGTGCTGGGCGAGGAGTTCGGCGGCGGAGGCCAGGGAATGGATGCCGGAGCGGTCGAGCCATTCGACGGCGGCGCGGTCGAGCTCGGCATAGCCGTCCTGGGCCTGGGCGATGGCGGCGAGGCGCGCGGGGCTGTCGGGATCGCTGGCGAGGTCGGCGGCCAAGGCGGCGGTCTGCCGGGCGGCGGCGAGGGCGGGCAGCAGGGCGGCGGGCCCGGTGGCGATGAT
Organism: uncultured Rhodoferax sp.; assembly: GCA_964654655.1. Lineage (GTDB taxonomy): Bacteria > Pseudomonadota > Gammaproteobacteria > Burkholderiales > Burkholderiaceae_C > Rhodoferax. The sequence continues at coordinate 8,001 of CAZZLB010000009.1, forward strand.
GTAGAGGGCGCGGACGGCGTCGAGCGCGCAGGGCTCGGCGCCAGTGGCGAAGGGGGAGCCGATTAGCTCCAGCAGCGCCAGGCGGCCGGGGGTCAGGGGCGGGAGGCGCAGGACGCCGGCGCCAAGCATGGCGGCGGCTTCGGCCTGGATGTCGGCCGCGGTGTGGACGGGCTGGACTTCGACGGTTTCGGCGGGCATGGGCGTTCCTTCGGTTGGGTGGGGATGAAAAAGGCCGCGGCCGCGGGAGCACGGCGCGGCCTGGTGGCGGCGGTGGGTGACGGGCTCAGGAAGGGAGCGCGTTGTTGAGGTAGCGCAACAACTTGACGCTGAGCTTGGTGTATTCGTTGTTGGCCTCGGTGACCTTGACGACGGGCTCGACGTAGAACGTCGCCGAGCCGGTGCCGACGCCGAAGCTGCCGCTGACCACCTTATTGGTGACAGTCGGGATGACCACGTTGGTGAGGGTGACGGTTTGGCCGGGGATCGGCAGTGAGCCGCCGGCGGGGACGATGGCCTCGATCTCGACGTTGAGCCGATAGTTGAAGTAGGCCTCGGCCTTGGCGTTGCCTTGCTCTTCCTTGGCGACCACGTTGTCGGCCTCGACGCTGGAGCCGCGGCTCTGCCACAGGAAATCGGTGCCGGGGCCGGTGCCGCTGTCAAGCACGCCCTTGCTGTAGGTGGGATCAGGCATGGTTGGATACTCCTCTTGGGTAGTTGGTTAGGCGGACGGGAGGCCGTTGACAAGGTGGCGGGTGGCGGCGACGGTGGCCTTGCGGTATTCGTTGTTGGCTTCGGTGATTTTGGGGGTGCCGCTGACCGTGAATTTCACGTCGGTCCCGGTGCCCAGGGAAAAGGTGCCGGTGATGACGCCGGCGGCGCTGACGGCCGGCAGGGTGATGCCGTCGATGTTGACGGTGGAGCCGGGGACGAGGATGGCGGCGGCATCGGGCGCGACGATTTCGAGCTCGGTGACGGCGCGGTGGTCGAAGTACTTGACGGCGCAGACGTTGCCGTCGGCATCGTGGGCTTCAGCTTTTTCGCACTCGATGGAGACGCCGCGCGACTGGTAGAGCCAGCCGGTGGCGACGCCGCTGTCAGTGACGCCTTTGGAATAGGTGGGCATAGGGGTGGTCTCCTGGGGTGGCTTAGAGGGTGGTGGATTGCAGGGAAATGCCGAAGGGCAGCGCGGTGCGGCGGCCGGTGCTTGATTCGGCGGGGGTCGCCTTGGGGGGCGTCCAGCCGGTCAGCCGCCAGCCGGTGGGGGAGAGGTTGGGCAGGGCGGCGTAAAGCGCGGCGGCGGCGGCGGCGACAATGGCGCGGTGGCCGGAGCCGCTGGGGTCGGCGTCGTAGTCGCTGACCACGTCGACGCTGACCTCGACCTCCTGCAGCGGGGCGGTGGGGGGCAGGTTTTCGGCGGCGGCGGCGGACGCGTCGACCACGATCTCGTGGGTGAGCGCCTCGGTGCTCAAGTCCCACGCCAGCGAGATGCCGGCGGCGGGGCAGAGGGAGACCAGCGCGGTGTTGGCCTCCAGCGCGGCGACGATGGCGGTGGCGGCGGCCTGGGCGGCGTGGGCGGAGTTGTTGGGGGTGGCGGTGGGCATCAGGTGGCTCCTGAGAGTTTGGCGGCCATGCGCGCCAGCTCGCCCTCGATTTTGGCGGTGGCGGCGGCGATGCCGCGGGAGGTGAAGTCCGCGCGCCGGTCAAGGCGCGAGATGTACGAGATGCTGTTGGTGATTTCGGCGGCGAGGTCGGTGACGCCGGATCCGGTAAAGTTGACGCGGGAGAAACCAGGGGCGCTGCTATGCTGGCCGGGATTGCCAGTGACCATGCCGAGCGCGCGCATGGCCCCGATCCAGGTGGCTTTAGCGTATCCCTTGCGCACGGGGAAAGGCGGATCCCAGCGCGAGCCTTGGCGACTTTTCTTTTTGAGCACCCAGTGGGCGGGGCCGTTTTGGGTGTTGATGGTGCGCTTAGCCCGGCCCGGCACCAGCAGGAATCTGGTGCGGCTGGTTTTGGCGGTGGGGGTGCCGAAATAGGCGGCCTTGACGAAATCGCGGGAGGCGTTGCGCAGCACCTTGTCCAGCGGCACTTTCTTCAGCCGGGCGATGCGGAGCATGAGCTGGACCAGCCGGTCCAGGCCCGGGTCGATGGTGGGGGTGGCGCTGGTCATGGCACATTGCCCAGGTGGAGGGTGGTGGAGCTGGCCAGCGTGTCGTGCTCGGAGGAGAGCACCCGGTAAGTCTTGCCGGAAATGACCGCCACGGAGCGGCGCGGGGTGACGGTGAGGTTGCCGGGGATGACCACGCTGAGCTCGTAGCCCTGGGCCAGCCCGACATCGGCGGCGGCGGCGTCGCGCCGGAGCATGGTCTTGACGCCGGTCTTGGCGGTGCCGTCAACGGTGAGGGAGATGGACAGGCCGGTCTGGGTGAGGATGGCGGCGACGGTGGCGGGGATGTTGGAGAAATCCATGGTCGCGGCTCCTGGCCAGAAGAAGGGGGAAAGGGCCCCGGCAGGGTGAAGGAAGGAAGCCCCTGCCGGGGCTGGTGGGACGGGTCAGGATCAGGTCTCGGCGACGTAGGTGCCGGTGGCGGTCGCGGCATCCCAGCCGATCAGCAGCTCGATGTTTTCGGGGGTTTCGTAGCCGGTGGTGTCCTTGAACTCGATCTCGCAGGCACCCAGCGGCACGGCGAGCGTCGCGCCGTCGTCCTTCCAGGTGCTGGTGCCGACCGGGCGCCACTTGGCACCGGCGGAGACCGCGCCAGCCGGTCCGAGGTCAACCGTCAGGTTGGTCGTGCCGTCGGTGATTTCGAGGTGGGCGATGGCTCTGGCATTGAGCACCTTGGGCACCACGAAGTGCTCGACGTCGACGTAGCTGGACTTGGTTTCGTCGCTGTAGCCGGTGTAGGCGGCGAGGCCGTTTTCATCGGTGCCCGAGCCGGGGACGTAGGCGACGGTGCGCCCGGCCTGCGTCTCGGTGTGCGGCTCAAAGGCCGGATCGACCGGCGCGACCAGGAACAGCTCGTTGCTCGGCCAGATGTCGGCGCGGCCTTCATGGACGGAGGCGACGTTGAGCGCCACGGCCAGCGTCTCGGCCGAGACAAAGCGCGGGTCGGCGCCAGCGGGCGCGCCCGTGTTTTTCATGGCGTCGCGCACCAGCGAGTCGGCGCGCAAGGCCGAGATGGCGCCGGAGCCGCCGCCAAGCACCGGCTTATCGAAGTCGTCCATGATCGCGGCGGAGCACAGCAGAATGGTCTTGTACAGGTTGGCCGCGGTGGTCGGGATGCTCGTGACAGCATTGAGCGCGGTGTAAATGCTGGCTTCGACTTTTTTGCCGACGTTGACCGCGGCGGACTTGGCCAGCCCGAACTCGGCCTTGGCGAGGTCGCCGCCGTAGATGCGCAACATGCTGTCGTCGATCGCCTGGCGGTCGCTGGTCTCCAAGCACGCGAAGGTGGTCGTGCTCGGCGTGTTGTTGGTGGCGGTGACGCTGGCGCCGGCGGAGCGGTTGACGGCGACGTTGGCGTCGCTGCCGGGCACCTGGTAGTACAGGGTGCCGGCGGGCTGGGCCGTCTCCATGATCGGCAGCAACTTGGTGCCGATCAGCTTCTTGGGGGCGGACATTTCCTGGGTGAGCAGGTCGTTGCGCAGGGTGCGGGCCATGGTGTGGTCTCCATTGGTGCCGCGGTGCGTGATTGCCCGGCGGCTGGGTGATACTGTTGGGGCTGGGTGTTAAGCTCCGAACGGTCAGCGGAGCTTGTTGCGAAGAGCGGGCCAGCGGCGGCCGGCTTCGAGGGCGGCGTCAGCGCTGGACATGCTGGGCGACTCCTCGCGCACCAGGGCGACGGCTTCGCGGAAGTTGACCGGCGCGGCGGGCGGCGGACAGAACCCTTGGCCAGCGGTGAGCTTGGCCGCGACGGCCTCGGCGGTGACGAGACGGGTGCGCAGCGCGGCCAAGTCCGCCGTGCTGGTGGCGAGGCTGGCGCGGAGCTGGTCACGCTCGGCAGCCAAGGCCGCGATCTCCGCAACCGGCGCGGTCTCCGCAACCGGCGCGGTCTCCGCAACCGGCGCGGTCTCCGCAGGCTTGGCGGTCTCCGCAACGGCGGCGGACTCCGCAGCTGGGGCCGGGAGCTGGTCAATGGCGAGATCCAGCGCGGAGGCGGCGACGGCGAAACCGCCCTCGGTCAGCAATGCGGAGGCGCGGCGGAGGGTGGCGGCCAGCGGGTTTTTGCTGGCGGCCGGCGCGGCGGCGGTGGCCGCGATCTCGGTGGCGAGGCCGCAGTCCAGGCACTGCTGCGCGTCGAGCCACTTCATGCGGCCTTCGGCAAACCACTGGTCGACCTCGGCCGCCGGGAATTTGAGGCGTTCGGTGATGGCCGCCTTGACCTGGCCGTTGATGGAGGCGAGGAGCTCGGCGGAATCCTCGTGCGCGCCATGCCCGCCCCACGTCTCGGTGCTGGCCCCGTGGAACATCACGCGGCCGGCGGCGTCGATCGCGACGCTGTCGGGCTGGAGCAGGAGCACGAGGTTGGCGGCGGCGGACGCGGCCATGGCGCCGATGGCGACGTGGATTTTCTGCCCGGTCTCGCGCCGCCAGGCGGCGAGCTGGCCCAGCATTTCGTTGGAGGCGAACACGCTGCCGCCGGGGGAGTTGATGCGGAGGCTCAGCGGCTCGGTGCGACTGGCGGCGGCAAGCTCGCGGCGAATCCGGCTCTCAGGCGTGATCACGCCGCGCTCGATGTAGTCGGCGAGCCAGTTGGTGTCGTAGGCGGCGGAAACGATGGTGCCGCGGAGGTTGATGGTGGACATGCTGGGGCTCCTTAGTTGTGGTTTTCGAGATGGTTGGCGAGGTCGCGCTTGGCCGGGCAGTCGCGCCGGCAGGCGGCGCAGGTTTCGCGGGTGACGTAGCGGTCGGAGATTTCGTTTTTGAGCGTCGCGATCTCCGCGCGGATTGCCAAGCGGACGACGGCGTAGAGCGCTCCGACCAGGACAGAGAGGACGGCGACAATCGAGAGGGAGATTTCGAGGTAACGCGAGGCGTCCATGCTGGCCCGGGGGTGTGTGTGGTTACCCCAAGGGTCGGCAGTTAAGCTCCGGCGCGCGGCCAAAAAAAATCCCGCTCGCCAAACGGCGGGCGGGACAGGGGTTTAATGCGCGGTCATCGCGGCGGTGCCGGCCTGGCTGCTCCCTCGCCAGCGTCGCCCCCCTGCCCGGCAATCGCCCCCACGGCGGCTCCGGCGGCGGCACCGGCTCCAGTGCCCACGCCAGGCACCACGGATCCGGCGGCACCGCCGGCAAGCGCGCCAATCGCGGCGTCGCCCACGGCGGCATTGTTAAGGCCTTGGAGGTCAACGGGGCGGATGGTGGTGGTGCTCTGAGTGATCGTAGTCGGCCCGGCCCCCGGCTGGACGGTGATGCGGGCGTCGGTGTAGGCGCATCCGGCCAGCGCGAATATCACATGGAGTGTGGCGACGATGAACAGCGCAACCAAAAAGCTGGTCACGCGCTGAATGATTGTGGGTTTGGGGGGCCATTGGTCAGTTGCGGTTGCGGTTGTCATTTGCTGGGCTCCTTGGGTTTGGGTTGTGGTTTGGTCAAGTGGGGCCACCGGCAGGGATCGAACCTGCTATCCAGTTTGGGCCACCGCTCGCGCCGTGGAGAGGCTAGCATCCCCATTGGCCGTGGCGGCTGGATTTTGGCTCGCGTCACCCGCGCCGTGCGGGTTCGGTGGCAGAGGCTCGAACAATGGATACTCGCCGCTCAACTGGCGGTCGTAGGGCATGCAGTCGCCAATCTGCGAACGACTCCCGGCGGGGCGGTTGCCGATGTAGCGGGCGCAACTTTCGCGCTTGGGGCATCCGCACCCGTGGCAGGTGGTGGTGTCGGTGCTAGCCATTCCGCACCTCGCCAAACTTGACCAGCGCCTGCCGCGTCGAGCACGCGGGCCATGCGCCGCACGGGTCGTCGCAACCGTTGACGCGCCGCTTGCCGTAGTGCAACCAGCCAAAGGCGCACAGGGTCGCGAACGCCCGCAACGCTCGGGCTTCAGCCTTGGCCCGCGCCACGCACATTTTGGGATAGATAATCGCGATTTCCGCACGCATGCCGACGTACAATTCGAGGTCGGCGGCGAGGCGCGGTAGAGACCTGGAATAGTATCGCCAGTCGTGCTTGATTCCCAAGAGCCCGAACACCCCGAAGTGCGGGTCGGAATCGTAACGAATCGGGCGCACCAGCGGCCACGCCACATCCGGGCACGAGTAGCCGTCGGACATGAACGACGGCGGAACCTCGCCGCCACCCGGCAGCGGGATCGGGCGCACCACCAGCGCCCACCGCCCGCATGGGCAGAACTCGTATGGCGCGGCTTTGGCGGTGGTGGCGGTCATGCCCGGCTGTTTTCCAACAACGCCGTGGTTTCCTCATCAGTGAGGCTGAGCACCACCTTGAGGATGTCCACGACGCCCAGCAACATGGCGTCGTCAGACCGCAGGGTCACGACCATCTGCAACCGGCGTAACAGCGACTTGTTTTCCGGCGCTTCCATGAATGCCCAGAACGCATCCTCCTTGCCCAAGGCGGCAAGCCCGTTGAGCAATTTGTACTTGGAGATGTCGAAGGGCTCCTTGGTGCGGGGATCAGCGATAAACACTTCCGCCCCCGCCACGCATACATGATCGGGCCACTCGGTCACGATGCCCCGCACGCCTTGGACGGTATCGGGGCCATTAGGGTCAGCTTTGAACGTGTATTGCATTTTGGATCTCCTTTATGCGGGCAGGTTGTAGGTCACGGACACGCCGCGCTTGACAAGGGTGTGGACGTGGGCCAGCGAATCACCAACCCCGCAGTTGGCGCTGGTGCGCACAACGCATCCGGTGACCGCTCCGTTGGTCAAGCTGGTTTTGGCCATGGTGAAGGTGGTATCGTCAATCCGAGTCACGGCGCGTGTCCCGTTGCACGCCGCCTGCGAGCATCCGTACAGGGTCGCCACATCGCCCGTTACCAGCCCATGGGGGCTGGCGGTGACGACGGTGATCAGGTTGGTGCCGCTTACGGTGCAAGTGGTCACGGCCAGCGGCGTGCCGGTGTAGGATGGCGGGGCGCAGTAGCACTTGAGCGAGGCCACCGCGCCATCGGAACCAGCGTGGGCGAACTTGAACCGGTTGCGGTGGTCTTTGACGGTGCAACTCCCGGAGGAATCTGTGGCGGCTACGGCCATGGTCATCGTCGCCGTGGTGCCGCCGGGGGTGGCCGACGCGATGACGAACGCGCCGTTGTAGGCTGGGTTGGACGCGCCTTCAATCGTGATGTACGCGCCGGTGGACAATTGGTGTGCTTCACCAAAGGTCAGGGTTGCCGTGGTGGTGCCATTGCGGGCGATGGTCACGCCCGTGTGTGTGGCCTTGATCGGGGTGACTTCCCGTAGGGCCAGCGGCATTCCTGTGGCGGCGAGCCACGCGGAACCACCATTTTCATAGGGATGTGAATTAAACGTCGCGGTGACCTCGTTGGACGTGCGGTTGGCGACGGAGGCGGTAGATGTTGACCCACCCAGATTGATGTTTCTGCCGGGGCCGTACACAAGCGTTCCATTAGTTCCGTCCATCGCCGCGTAAATGGCTAACAGGTGATCGACGCTGGCTTGTGACAACTGCGCGAGTGTGAACGAGATGTCACCATAGGCTTTCTTCAGCGCGGGTAACGATACCGTGGTTAACGCATCCATGCTAACGTTGGTGAACGTGGCACCTACACAACACTCCAACGCGGGGAACGATGCCGTGGTTAACGCAGTTATGTATATCGTCGAGCTGGCGCCAGAGAACAAGCTACTACCACAGTACTTCAGCGCGGGGAACGATACCGTGGTTAACACCTTCGCGATCATCGGAGCCATGCCCTGGCTGACGAATAAGGAATCTCCACAGTACTTCAGCGCGGGGAACGATACCGTGGTTAACGCATTCATCGCATAGTTACAGAACAAATTACTACCACAGTACTTCAGCGCGGGGAACGATGCCGTGGTCAAGGAG
>CAZZLB010000009.1:16136-21101 GCA_964654655.1 uncultured Rhodoferax sp.
CGCGGGGAACGATGCCGTGGTCAAGGAGGCCATGCTACCGTTGCATAAGGTACCACCACAGTACTCCAACGCGGGGAACGATGCCGTGGTCAAGGCGGGCATGGCGGCGGCAAACATGTTACCTGTGCATCCCACCAAGTCGGGGCATTCAATGCCGGTTATCGTAGGATAGTTTACATCGTCGGTAAATGTCCCGGCGGTAATCCACTTGCCGGGATAGCGAATCGCCTGCTGTGTCCCGCCCGTGTGAGGCTCGGCCAGCAGGTTCTGCGGGCAGACCGTGGACATCGGTGCCCACGGCTTCGTGACGGTGCCGGTGACGTTGATAGTCAGCGAGCCAGCCGCGTTGATGTCGGGATGGGCGGTGTTGTTGGCATTGTGCGCGGAGACGGCGGCGGCGGGCGCGGTGCCCTCGGCCGCAGTTCCGGAGGTGGTGCCGAGGGCGAGGTGAGGGGCGTCTTCCAGGTGCTGCTCGATGGCGGCGGCGACTTCGGCGTCGGTGGCGATTTCGAGCGGGGCGCCGGCGGCGTCTACCAGGGTAATGTTTTTGGCGCACTGTCCGGATGGCAGGCGGGTGTATGAGGCGTCGGCCGCTTGGGGGGCGAGCGCCGGCGGGACGGGATCGCCGGGGGCCAGGATAACGGCCAGCTGGGTGGCTCCGGCGACGTAGCTGAGGTCTTCTTCTTGCGGCATAAATCAGCCCTTTGCGTTGGAAGGTTCGGAAGTGACGGGAGCGCCGGAGGCGGTCGCGAAGTAGGGGAGGTTTTCGAGCCCGGAGTCGCGGAGGAACTGCATGTTCTCGGCCAGGCGCTGGTGGATGGCTTCGCGTTCGGGCCCGAGCTCGATGTCGAAATTGGTTTGCCCGTAGCGGATGCGGCGGTAAAAGGCCTCGATCTCGTCGAGCGCGTCGAGGATCGGCATGGTCGGCCACTGGACGGTGTAGGAGCTGGCGAGGTCGACGCCCGCGGGCGCAGGCGGCAGCGCGCCGGTGGCGATGGCGTTGGACAGCAGGCGCGGGTAGAGGTGGTCGAGGATTTGCCGCTCCAAGAATTTTTGGAGGGAGGCGAACAGGGCATGGGTGAGGATCAGTTCGGCGCGGGCGGCTGAGTACGAAGTCGTCACCTCGCCAGTCGAAAACATTTTGTACAGTCCCAGCGAGAGGCCGCAGCTCTGTTTGGCGTGGAGCTCGAAATCCTTGATGCCAAGGGCCGGGCGGGTGTTGCCCAAGACGGTCACTTTTTCGCCCTTGCGGCCGTAGGTGACGGCGCCGCCGTAGGCGTCTTCAAGTTCTTCGTAGCGCGAGGTGGGCGCGGCCAGGGACGTGGGATCGGCGGTGGTGCCAGCGGCGAGCTGTTCGGGGGTGAGATTGCCGAACAGGCCGGCCGTGGGGTTTTCCTGCTCGACGAAAAGCGCCTCGGTGGCGATGCGTTTTGCCGTTTTGATTTCAGATTCGATCAGGGCGCGGAAATCGCTGAGCACGGTGATCATCGGGAGCAGCACGGAAGCCCCGCGGTACTGGGAAAACCGCTTGGGACGGTAGATCAGGCGGGCGACGGAGGCGGGGTAGATGGTGGAGGCGGCGGTGGTGGTGGAGACCTGGCCGCGTTTCTTGCTGCCGATGTAGGCCACGGAGCGGCCGGCCGAGTCGACAATCACGCCGGAGGTCTGCAGGTGGCCGGTTTTTCCCCAAGTGGTTCCGGCAAAGTCGCCTTTGCGGAGTTCGCAGACTTGGTCGGCTTCGTAGGCGAGGAGCTTGTTGCCGGTGAGGTCGACGTCGTGTACCAGCAGGAAATCGCCATCGCCAAGGAAGGAGGCAAGCGCGATCTTCAGCCATTCGTTGAGGTTTTGGCCGGGAATGCGGTAGTCGCAATCCTTGGCCCAGGCGGCGAGGTAGGCGGCGGCGGCGGCGTTCCACGATTTGTCGGAGGTATGGAACAGGGGCTTGCCGCCGGTGGCGCCCACGACGTTGGTTTGGAGCGTGTTGAAGAGGCCGGAGGCGGTGAGGTCGTTTTCGATCAGTTGCCGGGCCTCGGCGATGCTTTGCAAGCGGGTGCGCGGCGGCAGGCTGGAGGTCTCGGGGCCGCTGGTGGCGATGGTGGCGACCCGGCGGTCGCGCGGGCGCTCAATCGCGTCGTAGCTGGCCGTGGCGGCGTCGGCGGCGCGGGTGCGCAGGCGCAAAATGGCCGCTTCGTGCTGGGCGCGGAGGGTGGCGATGTCGGGGAGGTAGGGGAGGTCGGGCATTAGAGGTACCTGGGAGTGGTGCGGACCATGCCGCCGGGGCGGTTGGTGGCGAGGGCGGAGAGCTCGGAGTTGACGGCGTCGAGCGCGGCGCGGACTTTGTCAAGGTCGGAACGGGAGTAGCTGACGCCGCCGGAGATCGTGACGGAGGCGACGCCGGAAACCAGCTCATCGATAGCGGTTTCGTAGGCGGTCTTGCGGGCGAGGAGTTGCGCGAAACGGTTGGCGGCCGGCATGATGGGTGTCCCCTGATACCAGAGGGGCAACGGTTAAGCGCTGGTTTTGGCGAGGTGCTGGCGGCGCTGGAGTTCGGCGAGGATCTCCAGGCGACGGAAGAGCGGGAGGTTTTTGCGGGGCCAGTACTCGGGGGGCAGGAGTTTGGCGGCCACGTCGAGGGCGACCAGGGCCATTTTTTCACAGTCGAAATAGTCGCGGCGGGCGTTGGCGGACTTCCATTTGCCGAAGGCGTCGCCGTTTTCGGCGCGGAGGTTGGGGGCGACGGCGGCGAGCTGCTCCAGGTACTCGGCGGGAGGGGCGTCGCAGATCGACCAGAGGTGGCCGGATGGGCGGGGCGGGCCATAGATCGCGTCGAGCAGCCGCACCTGGTAACCAATGGCGTCGGCCAGGATCAGGCGCGGGTCGGTGTCGGAGCTGCGCCAGAGCAGGCCCTTGAGTTTGCCGGCGTCTTCGCCCTTGTAGGTGAGCCACCCGGGGCGGGCCGCGACAAACGGGAGGAGATCGGTGGCGTTGTCGAAGCCGCCTTGGTCAACCATGCGCAGGAGTGGGCGCTGGCCGTGGTAGGTGGCGGTGCCGGCCTGCTCCAGCTCGGCCAGGCTGTTGGCCAGGCCGGAGCCGAGCAGCCAACTGTTGCCGTTTTCGTCCCAGCCGCGGGCGATCCAGATCCAATATTTGGCGCCGCCGAGGCCGTGCGCCTGCGTGTCGGCGCCCAAAATCACGGCTGACAGGCGATCGTGAAGGTTGCGCGGCAGGGCCGTTTGGCGGGATTTAAGCACATCGGCGCGGGTCTCGGTCGAGTCGTTGTGGTGGGCGACCGGCTTGTAGGGCATGCCGAGCACGGTGTTGCGCAGGTATTTGCGGCCGTCCAGGGTAACCGCGGCTTCCTGCGCCTCGGCGATTTCAAGCCACGGCCACAGCGCTGGGTTGGCCAGGGCCCCGACCTGGAAAGAGCGGTGGGCGGTTTTGGCGGCGTTGGCGTGGACGTATTGGCCTCGCAGATTCATTTCGACGGCATCGGCCCAGACGTGGGCGTGGCCGCAGCGGGGGCAAAGGTAGCGGATGGTCGAGGCGTCGACGTTGCCCTGCTGGTCCTTTTGCCACTGGAGTCCGCGAAAGGTGCCGTCCTGCATCGGGTGGGAGAGCTGGTTGCCGGGGCATAGGTGGCCACAGTACAGGCAGCGCAGGCACCATGTCCCCCTGGATCCGGCCAGCCACTGCTGATAGACCGGACCGCCATACAGGGTCGGTGATGACACCACGAGCAACAAATGCAACGGGTGGGTTTTCATGCGGATTTTCAGGGCGGTGATGTTGCTGGTGTTTTTCCCGTCCTCATCGGTTTTTTCGACCTCCCCGAAATCGACCTCATCGACCACGCCAAAATTGATCGTCTTGGACAGGGCCGGAGTCGAGCCGCTGTAATAGACGATCGAGGCGGCGCTGGGCAGGTGGTAGCTCGATTTTTTGAGGTTGCCACGGGTGCGCAGGTCGCGCCTGACGTTCGGCAGGGTCTTGAGCAACGGCAGAACAGTGTCGCGGTTGGTGTCGGCGGCCAGCTCGACCGAAGGGTACAGGATCATCCCCAGGCAACCGCCATCGTGGATCCGCTTCAAGAGGGAGGTTTTCCAGATCTGGCTTTTGCCCAACCGCTGGCCGGCCTGGATCGTCACCTGCCGCACATCTGGGCTCTCGGTCGCCTCCAGCGGTTCGCGCTGATAGGGGTAGGGCGAGAAATTGCCGACCGTCGCGCTGGTCGCGTCGTGCGCCATGTCCAGTTCCCGGCACCATTCCAGGATGGGGCGCGGTTTTGGGCGGGCCGACAGGCTCCAGGCCAGCCGCAAAAGCTCGCCTTCCAATAGTGGCCCTTCACTCCTGATCAGCATATTCGCCGCCTTCGTCGGTGACGTCCGCCAACACCTCATCGACAGCGGTCTCGCCTATCGCCGAGGCCAGTTCCAGCGATGCCAGCACCGGATCAGATCCACCCTCAAGCGCCCGGCGGAACTGCTCGAGGCTCCCGCGATGAGCCCGGATGTAGGCCTGAATCAGTTCCCGCCCGTAGTCCATCCGCCAGCGGTAGTTTTTCTGCTTGGCGTTCTCGACGTCCCAGAATTTTTTTTGCTGGTCCAGGTCGCGCGGTGTCCCACGCTCCTCGGCCTTGCGCAGTCCGCCGATATATTTTTGGATCGACTCCTTCAGCAGGTAGCCGCCAGATGTGGCCGGGACAACGCGCCCGGCCTGTTTTAGGCGGGTTACGGCCGAGGGGGTAACTCCCAGCCACCCGGCCAGCTCCACCCCGTTTACCGTGGCCGGAATCGCTGCCGGCGCGTCAGGATTTCCAAATAGGTCGCTCATGCCCTACCGGCACCGGTTAAGTCCGGCTTGAGTTGCCGTTTCAGCCTGCCAATTTCAATCAATCCCCCATCGCCCGGCTTGATTGAGCTCCCTGAAAAAGACCTCCCGCACAAAGGCCCCGGGGGGCTCGCCCAC
>CAZZLB010000010.1:0-20290 GCA_964654655.1 uncultured Rhodoferax sp.
AGGTGCGAACCACCCATGCAGCGCGTATTGGCGCTGACCTGATCCACGATATTCGTGACCTGCCTTACACCTACAAGGGTGAAGTCGCCACCATCTCCGGTGTCAAAGGCGACTTCTGCCCCGCCTGCGCCGAGTCCATTCTGGATGCTACTGAGTCTGATCGAGTGATGCGTGAAATACGTGCTTTTTCCAAGCAGGTTAATGCCTCGATTGTTGACCCCGGCTTCATCGTGAGTGTGCGCAAAAAGCTGGTGCTGGATCAGCGCGAGGCGGCTGAAATTTTTGGTGGCGGCGAGGATGGCGATATCGCGCATTTGATTTCAGCACGAAAGGCAAAAAATCATGAATGCGAAGCTTGGCGCTCGCGCTTCAAAAAGCGCTAAGAGCGGGACCGACTGGGCCGCGAATTTACCCAGGATGCGCGACAAACCACATGCGCAGGACAAGCGCTTTGTGCTGCACTACGGCGACCTGTCTGACCCTTCGCTTTGAGGGCTCAGGCGTAACTGAAAAAGCGGTAGTACAAGCCATTGCCGGAGACAAGGCGCCTGCGCTTAAGATGGGCAACGTAGTAGCGGCGGTTGACCCGCGCTACTTTCGCCCGACCGAGGTAGGGACTTTGCTGGGTGACCCGAGCAAGGCCAGAATCAAATTGGGCTGGGTGCCAGAAATCACCGCCCAGGAAATGTGCGCCGCGATGGTGGCCGAAGACTTCAAGGCAGCGCAGTGCCACGCGTTTTTAAAGGCGCACGGCCATGGGGTGCTGATGCCCAGGGAGATTGACTGATGGGTGACGGGGTCTTGCGATGTATATAAATGTTTCTACAATCGTAGTGTGGATAAGAAACCTGCAACCTATTTAAATAAAGTCACCTCCCTGCCAGCAGGAAGGCCGGTCGCGCTCGGCCAACTTAAAGAACTTGGCATATCCGAAGATCTGGCAGGCTACTACGCTCGCTCGGGCTGGTTGACGCGCGTGGCGCAAGGACTTTACGCCCGGCCTGGGCCGCTGGACTTGCATGCCTGTCTGACTATTCTTGAGCAGCGGATTCCGGGCTGCCATGTTGGCGGCCGAACCGCTCTGGCCTGGAACGGAATCCAGCACTTTGTGCGAGCGTCGCCGCCGCTTGACCTGTACGGTTGGAATTCAGTGCGTCTGCCGGACTGGTTCACTCAGCCGTTTCCGGCTGTCTATCGGCGCAAGCGCTTGTTTGCCGAGAGTCCAGAGTCACTCTTGGCTGTCAGCCGTTTGGCTGATGCCAGCAACGGCCCGCTAACGTCAGACCCGGAGCGTGCGCTCCTTGAAATGTTGAGCGAGATTGGGCCGCGCCAGAGTCTTGCCGAGGCGCGCGCCATCACGGAAGGCGCGTACGGATTGCGCGAAGATGTCTTGCTGAATTTGCTGAGTCAATGTACGAGTGTCAAGACCGTCAGGCTCTGCCTGTTGCTAAGCACGCAATTGGGTTTGCCCTTTGCGCAGGCTTTGCTGGCTGCAGATCTGCCAGCCAAAGGTACAGGGGCATGGGTCAGCAAGACGCCAGAAGGCTGGTTGGTGCTGAAATGAAGCAAGAGTATCTTGACGTTGTGCGTCTGCTGGTCCGGGTGGCCCCAGCCATCTTTGCCGAGCCCGGGTTCGCGCTGAAGGGAGGCACGGCAATCAATCTGTTTGTGCGCGATTTGCCTCGTTTGTCGGTTGATCTGGATTTGGTTTTCATGGATTACCAGCTTGAGCGCACCGAGGCGCTGGCTGCGATTTCAGCAGCCGTTGGCAAAATGGCGACGCGGGTCCGTGCGCTCGGCTTGTTGGTGCATGTGCCACTGCGAACTGAGGGTGAGGAAGCCAAGCTTCTCATTCGCCAGGGCCGCATCGAGGTAAAGGTCGAAATCAACCAGGTGTTGCGCGGAACGATTCATCCAGTTATGCCAACGCGCATGGTTGCCGCGGCGCGTGAACGGCTCAAGGCGGATCTGCGATTGCCCGTGCTGGCGCCGGATGAGTTGTATGGCAGCAAACTGGTCGCTGCGATGGATCGAAATCATCCGCGCGATTGGTTCGATGTGATGCTGCTGCTCGGGCAGCAAGGCATTACCTCATCTGTTCGACAATGCTTCGTTGCTTACCTGGCCTCTCACAATCGGCCACCGCACGAAGTGTTGTTTGGTCCGGCGAAATCGCTGGCCGATTCCTTTGCCCGCGAGTTTGTCGGCATGACCACGCAAGAAGTTTCTTTGGCCGAGTTGGAGGCAGTTCAACGCACGGTTCGGGACGGACTGCCAAAGCAGATCGAGGAAGCAGAGCGGCGCTTCTTGGTATCGCTGGTGATGAACAAGCCCGATTGGACGCTGCTCGATATTCCACATTTGAAGGACATGCCGGCAATTCGCTGGAAGCTGGCAAATCTTGAATGGCTCCAGCGCAACAACCAGCTCAAGTTTGCCGAACAGGCGGCCGCACTACGGGCTGGCTTTGGTCTTGTGAAATGAAACTACAACAGACTATCTTCGTTGCTGGCCACCGCGGCATGGTGGGCGCGGCCATTGTGCGGCACTTGCAGGCTTTGGGTTACGCCAACATTGTTACCGCTATCTTGAAACCATTCAGGTAAAGCCGAGCGGTGCGGACAAGCTGATTTTTCCGGTCCAATGGGTGAACCGGCCGGATTCAACTTTTCGGGGTTTCAGCGGCAGTGTGGCCGCTGGCAGCGTGAAGGTGGGTGATGAAATTCGCGTCACCGCTTCTGGCCAAACCGCGGGCTTATGTGACGCTGGACGACATGGATGCACGCTAACGATAACTGCGAGAATGGCGTGGTGCGCTTCAGGCATCAAGGGAGTCAGTCACAATGAGAGTCACAGTGATAGGTGCTGGTTACGGGGGCCTTGTCACAGGCACCTGCTTGGCCGAGGTCGGCAACGACGTGTTGTGCCTGGACCTGGACGCGGCCAAGATCGAAACCCTCAGATCCGGCGCCATCCCGATCCACGAACCCGGCCTGCAAGAGCTGGTGCGCAGCAACGCAGCTGCCGGACGCCTGCGCTTTGGCACCGACGTGCAGGAGGCCGTGAACTTTGGCCAGATTCAGTTCATTGCGGTAGGCACGCCGCCCGACGAAGACGGCAGTGCCGACATGCAATACGTGCTGGCTGCCGCACGCAACATTGGCCGCTACATGACTGACGACAAGCTGGTGGTCAGCAAGAGTACGGTGCCGGTGGGCACGGCCGAGCGGGTACGCGCAGCTATTTTCGAAGAACTGGCAAGCCGGGGTGTGCAACTGACACTGCATGTGGCCAGCAACCCCGAGTTTCTGAAAGAAGGCGCTGCGGTAGAAGACTTCATGCGGCCAGACCGCATCGTGATTGGCAGCGACAGCGACTATGCCACCGACTTGCTGCGTGAGTTGTACGCGCCGTTTCAGCGCAACCGCGAACGTCTGGTGCTGATGGATATTGCCAGCGCGGAACTTACCAAATACGCGGCCAACGCCATGCTGGCCACCCGCATCAGCTTCATGAACGAGCTGGCCAACCTGGCCGAGAAGCTGGGCGCCGACATTGAACAGGTGCGCCGTGGCATTGGAGCCGACCCGCGCATTGGTTACCACTTCCTGTATGCCGGCACTGGTTACGGCGGCAGTTGCTTTCCCAAAGACGTGCAGGCGTTGCAGCGCACGGCCAGCCAGGCCGGCGTGGCCCTGCGCGTGCTCGAAGCGGTGGAGGCAGCCAACAACACGCAGAAACTGGTGCTGGTGGACAAGCTGGTGGCGCGCTTTGGCAGCGACTTGCGGGGCAAGCGCTTTGCGCTGTGGGGCCTGGCCTTCAAGCCCAACACCGACGACATGCGCGCCGCGCCGAGCCGCGCCGTGATGGAACGGCTGTGGGCCATGGGTGCCAGTGTGCAGGCCTTTGACCCGGTGGCAATGGAGGAGGCGCGCCGCCTCTACGGTGAGCGCGCTGACTTCCAGCTGGTCAACAGCCCGATGGATGCGCTAAAGGGTGCAGACGCCCTGCTCATCGTCACCGAATGGAAGCCTTTCAAAAGCCCGGACTTTGCACTGATGAAGCAGTTGCTGCGTCAGCCGGTGGTGTTTGACGGGCGCAATCTGTACGAGCCGGCGCGGCCAAGGGCTGCGGGGCTGGAGTATTTCTCGGTGGGGCGGGGGTAGCAAGTGGTTGGAACTATTGGCATGGAGGGAGTGAGCAATTATTTTCTGTCTTGAACAAATGCTGCACAATGTGCATTGAGTAGGAGGTTTCATCATGGGTCCAGTTCTATCCCCTTTGGTATCAGAGTTCGAGACCAAAGAAAAGGAGGCCAGCTACACAGCATGGCTGAAGGAAAAGATTGAGCGCGCACGCAAGAGCACCAAGCCGCTGGTTGCGCATGATCAGGTGATGGCCGAGGCGCGCACTCTGATTGAATCGAAAAGAAAGAAGCATGCTGTCGGTTAACTGGCACGACGAGGCCAAGGCAGATTTGTTGGAAATTATGGAGTTCATTGCGGAGCGCAATGAACAGGCGGCTCTTGATTTGCACGAGCGCATAGAACGTTCGTTGGAACATCTCCCGGAGCACCCCTACCTGTACAAGCCAAGTCTTCGTTTGGCAGGCGCAAGAGAGATAGTGGTCCATCCAAATTACATCGTCTTTTACGAAGTGACGGGCGCGATCGAGATCCTTGCTGTTGTTCATGCCAGGGAAAGCTTCCCCGGCTAGCCGATGACATCTAAGCGCTTTGGCCTGGGCCGCTTTGCAGTGCGCTCGGCTGGCAACAGTCTGGTGTTCAGGGACTGGTTGCTGCCGGGTGTGCGAGAGATTGCAAGAACGGGTTTTTGATGGTCTGGAGGGTTTGGCGCTTGAGCAAGCCTGGTTTGAGCACGGTTTTGCACGGCCGGCATACTCGGCTGCTGCTGCGGGTGCAGACGCCCTGCTCATCGTCACAGAATGGAAGCCTTTCAAAAGCCCGGACTTTGCGCTGATGAAGCAGTTGCTGCGCCAGCCGGTGGTGTTTGACGGGCGCAATCTGTACGAGCCGGCGCGGCCAAGGGCTGCGGGGCTGGAGTACTTCTCGGTGGGGCGGGATTGATGTAAGCGGTCTCAGGGCCGCCGAAACGTGATCTGTTGCGCCGCCCAGTATCTCGAACTCAGGTACTCCAGCCTGACCACCCCGCCGGTGGATGGAGCATGCACAAAGCGGCCCTCGCCAACATAGATGCCGGCGTGGGTGACAAGGTCTGCCTTGCCAAACAGCACGACATCGCCCGAGCGAACATTGCCATTGGATACCGGCTGACCCCAGCCCTGCAATTTTGCAACCGTGCGCGGCGGCACGACGCCGCCTCTTGTCTGGTAAACGTAGCTGATCAGGCCGCTGCAGTCAAAGCCGGTGTCGGGTGTGTTGCCGGCGTAGCGGTAAGGCGTGCCGACAAGACTCACCGCGTAGATGGTGACGTCGCTGGCCTGCTCCGGTGACAGGCGCGAAGAAGCTTGCCAGGTGTCGATGTTTGGTGCGTTGCGCTGCACGGATGGCGTGCCGCATGCTCCGAGCAAGAGTGTGACCACCAAGGCAAAGCCCGCCAGACCCATCGTGATGAATTTGCTCATGCCAACAGACCTTTTCGACGCCAACAAACAAAAAGCCTAGCAACTTTTATATTTACTAGGCTTTTTTCTTCGCACTTGGCGGAAACGGAGGGATTCGAACCCTCGATGAGGCTCTACACCCCATACTCCCTTAGCAGGGGAGCACCTTCGGCCACTCGGTCACGTTTCCTGGATTTGCAAGCCGCGATTATGTCACGTCTTGCCACATGGGCTAGGCCGGTGTCTGCTCGAGTTCAAACGCCTTGTGCAAGGCGCGCACGGCGAGTTCCATGTACTTTTCATCGATCACGACCGAGGTCTTGATTTCGGATGTGGAGATCATCTGGATGTTGATGCCCTCCTCGCTCAGCACGCGGAACATTTTGCTGGCAACGCCAACGTGGCTGCGCATGCCGATACCGACGATGGAGACCTTGCAGATCTTGGTGTCGCCCACGACCTCGGTGGCACCGAGCGATGGCAGCACTTTGTCCTTGAGCAGGCTCACGGTCTTGGCGTACTCGCCACGATTGACGGTGAAGCTGAAGTCGGTCTTGCCGTCCTTGCTGATGTTCTGGATGATGACATCGACTTCGATGTTGGCGTCGGCCACGGCCCCAACAATCTGGTAAGCAATGCCGGGTCTGTCGGGCACGCCCAACACGGAAATTTTGGCTTCTTCGCGGCTAAACGCAATGCCGGAAACAATGGCTTGCTCCATGTGTTCATCTTCCTCAAAAGTAATCAGGGTGCCGGAGGTGGCTTCCTCGTTGATATTGATATCCCAGGGTGTAAAACTGCTCAGGACGCGCAACTTGACTTTGTACTTGCCGGCAAACTCGACCGAGCGGATTTGCAGCACTTTGGAGCCCATGGACGCCATCTCGAGCATTTCTTCAAAGCTCACGGTGGTCAGCCGCCGCGCTTCGGGCACGATGCGCGGATCGGTCGTGTAAACGCCGTCAACGTCGGTGTAGATCAGGCATTCGTCGGCCTTCATGGCGGCAGCCACAGCGACCGCGGAAGTGTCGGAACCGCCACGGCCCAGCGTGGTGATGTTGCCAAGTTCGTCCAGGCCCTGGAAGCCGGTGACGATGACCACGCGCCCGGCCTGCAGATCGGCACGGACCTTGGTGTCGTCTATCGACTCGATGCGCGCCTTGGTGTAAGCGCTGTCGGTACGAATGGGCACTTGCCATCCGGCGTAGCTGACCGAGGCCAGTCCTTCGGCCTGCAGCGCGATGGCCAGCAAGGCGCTGGACGCCTGCTCGCCGGTGGCCGCCAGCATGTCGAGCTCGCGGCCATAGGCGTCGTCGGTCCTGGCCGGTGCGAGCTCTTTGGCGAGCGCCAGCAAGCGGTTGGTTTCACCGCTCATGGCGGAGGGGACAACCACCATCTGGTGGCCGGCGCGTGCCCATTTGGCAACGCGCTTGGCGACGTTGCGAATGCGTTCCGTGGAACCCATCGATGTGCCGCCGTATTTATGAACAATCAATGCCATTGGAGAGTCTGTTGATAATTTTTGGACCTAGGGATTGTACCAATGCAGCTCAGGGCCCCTGCGCTGCACAAAACCGCTGCCGACCTTGATCCGGATTTGGTGCCCGCGCGTGGTGCAGCAGGCAATCTGGTGCAACAGTTCTGCCAGCTGGGCGGTGCTGGGCACCGTCGCATGTGTCACCTTGAACCAGTGCCGCAGCAGGTTGGCCTGGCGCGGCGGGCTGAGTCGCTGCAGCAAGGCAATCTGCGGCGGCAGACCAACTGCTTCAAGGTCTTGTGCTGCCACTTCCTGCAATACGAGTTGCGCCTGCGCGGCATGTGCTGCGCTGCGCGCAAAGGTGCTGCGAAACTCCGGAAAACTTGCCTGCAGTGCCGGCAGCAGGCGTGCGCGAATGCGGTTGCGCGTGAACTGCTGATTGGCGTTGCTGGGGTCCTGCACCGAGTCTGCGTGACGACTTTCAAGCCAGGCCCGGATGTCTGCAGCCGGAACTTCAAGCAATGGCCGGTGGTAAGTCACGCCAGCCCGCACCCACTGCTGCGGCATGGCGCTCAGACCGGGCAGGCCGGCGCCCCGACTCAGGGCCAGCAGCAGGGTTTCAATCTGGTCGTCGGCATGTTGCGCAATGGCCAGGCTCCTGAAATGGGTGGCAGCATCTTTGGCGATGTTTTCGAAGGCGCGGTAACGGGCCCGGCGCGCTGCGTCTTCGGGACTTTGCCCCGGTGCATGGCGGCCGTTCACGCTGATGACGGTCAAGGGCACACCAAGGCGCGCGCACGTCTGGCGGCAATGCTGCTCAAAGTTGTCGGCCGCCGCCTGCACGCCGTGGTGCACGTGAATGGCCGTCACCTGTCCGGGCCACTTTTGGGCGCAGGCCAGCAGCAGTGCACTCGAGTCGGGCCCGCCGCTGTAGGCTACGGCCAGTGGCAGGTCCGGTGAAAAGTCGGCAATCGCCTGGTCAAAAGTGCTGCTCAGCACACTATTTGGCTGCCACCTTGGTGTCGGTGAAGCGACCGTAGCTTTGCAGGCGCTCGTAACGGCGGTCCAGCAGTTCCTTCACTTTGAGGTCGCTGACCTGGCGCAGGGCGTCGTTCAGTCCACGTTTGAGGAAGGCCGCCATCTGCTTGTGATCGCGGTGCGCGCCACCGACCGGCTCGTTGACGATCTTGTCCACCAGTCCGAGTGCCTTGAGCCGGTGCGCGGTGATACCCAGGGCGTCGGCCGCTTCCTGCGCCTTGTCGGAGGTCTTCCACAAAATGGAGGCGCAGCCTTCCGGGCTGATGACGGAATAAATCGCGTACTGCAGCATCAGGACCTGGTCGCCAATGGAGATGGCCAGGGCGCCGCCGGACCCGCCCTCGCCGATGATGGTGGTGATGATGGGTACTTCGAGCTGCGCCATCTCGAAGATGTTGCGTCCAATGGCCTCGGACTGGCCGCGCTCTTCGGCGTCGATGCCCGGATAGGCACCGGGTGTGTCCACAAAAGTGAACACCGGCAGCCTGAACTTTTCGGCCGTCTTCATGAGCCGCAGGGCTTTGCGATAGCCCTCTGGTTTGCTCATGCCAAAGTTGCGCAGACCGCGCTCTTTGGTGTCGCGCCCTTTTTGCTGCCCCAGCACCATGCAGGGCGTGCCGTTGAAGCGGGCCAGGCCACCGACGATGCTCAGATCGTCGGCAAAGTGGCGGTCGCCATGCATCTCGACAAAATGCGTGAAGATTTCAGACACGTAGTCCAGTGTGTAGGGACGCTCCGGATGACGCGCAATCTTGGTGATTTGCCAGGGTGTCAGGTCGCTGTAGATGTCTTTGGTGAGTTGCTGGCTTTTCTTGGCGAGCTGGTCGATTTCAGAGGAAATATCCACCGCCGACTCGGTCTGCACGTAACGCAACTCGTCAATCTTGTTTTCCAGGTCGGCAATCGGTTGCTCGAAATCGAGGAAGGTTTTTTTGGCCACAAATTGCTCCTAGTACGCGACCGGCAGGGGATCCAGCGAGCGCCAAATATACCAAGTTGCGACACTGCAATACGGCTCCCAGGCCACGGCGACTTCCCGGGCGTCGCTGCGGCTGACGACGTCGCCCGAAAAGTAGCTGCGGCTGATGCCGTTGAGCAGTCCGACATCGTCGAGCGGCAGCACGTTGGGCCGCAGCATGTGAAAAATCAGGAACATCTCGGCGGTCCAGCGCCCGATGCCGCGAATACCCGTCAATTCGGTGATGATGGCCTCGTCGTCCATGGTTTCCCATGCCGTCACCGGGTTGGTGCGGTTGACAAAATGCAGTGCCAGGTCCACCAGATACTCGACCTTGCGAGCACTCAGGCCGGCCGCCCGCATGTCGTCCACCTTGAGCTTGAGTACGTTGGCCGCGCTGAACTTCTTTGGCAGCACAACGAAGCGGTCCCACACTGTTTGCGCCGCCTTGACCGAGATCTGTTGCCCGACAATGCTGCGCGCCAGCGTGACAAAGGCGTCACCCCGGGTTTGCAGGCAGACGTCGCCGAACTGGGGAATCAGCCGCTTCATCACGCGGTCTCTCTTCATGAGGTGTTTGCGCGCATCTTCCCAGTAGGGCGGTGGTGCGCATGGCGCTGCTGTCTTGGTTGGACTCATTGCACAACCTCCCAGCTTGTGCCGGTGGCCGAGTCCTTGAGCACAATGCCTTGTGCCAACAGGGACTGGCGAATGCGGTCGGCCTCACCGAAGTTGCGGGCGGCTTTGGCTGCAGCACGCTCTGCAATCAAGGCGGCGATGGCGCCCTCCTCCAGCGCAGCGCCGGCTTGCAGGAATTCCTTCGGGTCGCCTTGCAGCAATCCGAGACAGGCGCCGAGCGCCTTGAGCAATCCGGACAGTTCCACCGACTTGGTCCGGTTGACTTCGCCAGCCAGTTCAAACAGCACGGCCATCGCCTCGGGCGTGCCAAAGTCTTCGTCCATGGCCGACTTGAAGCGCGCTGCATGGGGTTGCGCCCAATCGATCTGCAGCGCCGCCGGCTTGACCAGGTCGAGCGCGGTGTACAGGCGTTTCAGGGAATTGCGGGCATCGTCAAGATGCACGTCGCTGTAATTGAGATCGCTACGGTAGTGGGTGCGCAGCAGAAAGAAACGCACGGTCTGGGCATCGTATTTGGCGAGCACTTCGCGAATGGTGAAAAAGTTGCCCAGGCTCTTGGACATTTTTTCATTGTCTATCTGCACCATGCCGTTGTGCATCCAGAGCGTGGCCAGTGGCTTGCCGCTGGCTCCTTCGCTTTGCGCAATCTCGTTTTCGTGGTGCGGGAACTGCAGATCGACACCGCCGCCATGAATGTCGAAGGTTTCGCCCAGTGTCTGGCAACTCATGGCGGAACACTCGATGTGCCAGCCGGGGCGTCCCCTGCCGTAGTCATGGCCCAAGGCGGCGCTGTCCCATTTGGCATCTTCGGGTTCCGATTCCTTGGCCGCCTTCCATAGAACAAAGTCCAGCGGATCGTCCTTGCCATCGAGCACCGCCACGCGCTCGCCGGCGCGCAGTTCGTCAAGCGACTTGCCGGACAGCTTGCCGTAGCCAGGGAATTTGCGGACCGCGTAGTTGACGTCGCCGGAGCTGGACTGATACGCCAGCCCCTTGGCCTGCAACTGGCTGATCAAGCCCAGCATCTGGGGTACGTACTCGGTGGCACGCGGCTCCAAGCTAGGGGGCTCAATGCCGAGTTGCGCTATGTCGGTGTGCATGACGTCAATCATCTCGTCGGTCAGGGAACGAATGCTGATGCCGCGTTCGAGCGCACGCCGGATGATCTTGTCGTCGATGTCGGTGATGTTGCGCACATAGGTGACGCGGTAGTTGCTGCTCCTGAGCCAGCGCTGCACCATGTCGAAAGCCATGGCCATGCGGGCGTGCCCGATGTGGCACAAGTCATAAATCGTCATGCCGCAAACGTACATTCGCACGTGCCCTGCTTGCAGTGGCGACAAAGGCTCAAGCGCACGCGTCAGCGTGTTGAAAATTCGTAAACTCATGGGTGGCTAGAACAGCAATCCTGGGAAATCCAAGCGGGGAATGGCCTCGACAATGAACGTGAAGAAATGGTTAATCCGAAGTACTTCCAAAAGCACCTCGTGGGCTACAATTGCGGCCAGTATATAGCCCTGCCGCCCGGTTCTCGCAAAGGGCATCCACACCGTAGGAATCCAAAGACTCCATGAAGCTCGACCATTCCGCCATTTTCACCAGTATTCGCGTCCTCACCCTCGCGGCCGCCTGCGCGATCATCCCGGCCCACGCCGATGAGTCTGCCGATGTCAGTCAGTTGCTGCGAGCCGGAAAACTGGTCGAGGCGATGAGCAAGGCAGATGCTTTCCTCGCTACCAAACCCAACGATCCACAGATGCGATTTCTCAAGGGCGTGATTCAACGCAGCTCGGGCAAGCAGGCCGAGGCCATCGCGACCTTTACCAAGCTCACCGAAGACTACCCTGAGCTACCCGAACCTTATAACAATCTGGCAGTTCTGTACGCCGGCCAGGGTCAGTTCGACAAGGCCAGAGCCGCACTCGAAATGGCCATCAGGACCAACCCAAGCTACTCCACAGCGCACGAGAACCTGGGCGATGTGTATGCCAGACTTGCCAGCCAGGCCTACAACAAGGCATTGCAGCTCGATGGTGCCAACGCGGCTGTGCCACCCAAGCTGGCCCTGATTCGGGAGCTGTTCAGCCCCGGTAACAAGGGACAGCGCCCCAGTGTCACCGTAGCGGCGGCAGCCAGTGCGGCAGCCGCCGCACCCAAGCCGGTTGCATCGGCACCCGCACCCGCGCCAGCCGCTGCCGCAGCACCGGCAGCCGCAACAACGGCAGCAGCGACGCCAGTGGCCAAGCCCGCAGTGAGCAGCACCGACAGCGCCGCCGAAGTGGCAGCACAGGAGGCGGTGCAGGCCTGGGCCAAGGCGTGGTCTGCCAAAGATGTGGCTTCCTACCTGGCTGCCTACAGCAAGGAATTCACGCCGCCGGGCAAGCAGTCTCGCGCAGCATGGGAAGAAGACCGCCGCAAGCGCATTGTTGGCAAGGCCAGCATCAGCGTCAAGATCGACAATCTGGAGGTCAACGTCAGCGGTGCAACGGCCGTCGCGAAATTCCGCCAGCAGTACCATGCTGGCGCACTTTCGGTTTCAAGCCGCAAGACGCTCCATCTGGTCAGGACGGGCGACCGCTGGCTGATCACCAAGGAATCCTCAGGCACTTGATGCTGGCTCAGGTATCGCGGCGCGCAACGCTGGCGATACAGGTTTGTAGCATCGTCTGATGACCCCATGAGGCGGTACTTCTTTGTTCCATTTCTGCTTGCACTCGCCCTTGCAGTACTGTCGGCATCGGCGAGCGCCGGTGTGCACAGGAAAGCGCTCGGCAAGAACCGCAAGTCCGTGTCTGCAAGTCCCGCAGGAGCCCTGCCGCAAGTTGATGCGGGACTGGCTGAAAGCCGTTTGATCGAGGTTTATCAGTTGGTGGCCAGGGCTGAGTCACGCCAGGCTCTGGAACAGGCACAAAGCCTGGTTCGGGACTATCCCAATTTCCAGCTCGCACAGCTGGTGTATGGCGATTTGCTGTCGGCCCGTATCCGCCAGGTGCAGACCGTCGGCGATGTGCCGCCACCCGTCTCCAGGGAAGCGGCCGCTGCACTGACCGATCTCCGTGACGAATCCCAATTGCGGCTGCGCGCGCTGCGCGAGCGCCCACCTGCCGGTGCAGTGCCTTCGCAGTTTCTGGCGCTGTCGGCACGCAACCGGCACGCCATCGCCGTCGACGCATCACGCTCGCGCCTCTATCTGTTTGAGAACAAGGCCAGCGGTTTGACCTTGATCGCCGACTATTACATTTCTATCGGAAAATCAGGTTACGAAAAGAAAACCGAGGGAGACTCACGGACACCGCTGGGCGTGTACTTCATCACCGGCAGTCTGGACCCGCGCTCCTTGAAGGACTATTACGGATCAGGCGCGCTGCCGATCAACTATCCCAACGAGCTCGACAACCGGCGCGGCAAGACCGGCAGCGGCATCTGGTTGCACGGCACGCCATCGAACCAGTTTGCGCGACCACCCCAGGCTACCGACGGTTGTGTGGTGCTGGCCAACCCGGACCTGGCCCAGATCATCCGCACCGTGCAGACACGCACCACGCCTGTGGTGATTGCCCCGGTATTGCAATGGATCACACCCATTTCGGCACGCCAGGAAAGCAAGCCCTTTGAAGCTGCGCTGATGGCCTGGCAAAGCGCCAGGTCGCGCGGTAATATGAGCCAGGTGCTGGGTTTCTACAGTCCGCAGTTCCAGAGCAATGGCAAGACACTGGCCGACTGGTCACTGGCATTGCGTAGCCAACTCGACAAGACACGCGGGCGCACCATCGAGTTCAAGGACCTGTCGATCCTGCGCTGGACCGACGCCGCCGAGACCATGGTAGTCACCTTTGGCGAGGTGGCCGACGGTAGTCGCAGTGGCCGGACGCGGCGCCAATATTGGGAGCGTGAGGGTGGTCAGTGGAAGATTTTTTATGAAGGAGTGATTGGATGAAGTGGACACGATCGCAGGTGGTAGCGGTTCTCGCGCTTGCCACGAGCATGCCTTTTTTCACATGCGCTGAAGCCCTGGCCCAGGATGCACCTCAAGTCAGGTTCGTCACGACTGCGGGTGATTTTGTCGTGGAGCTTTATCCAGACAAAGCACCCAGGACGGTCGCCAATTTCCTGCAGTATGTGAAGGACAAGCATTACGACGGTACGCTGTTTCACCGCGTGATCGACAACTTCATGGTGCAAGGCGGCGGTTACGACAGCAAGTACCGGCAAAAGCCAACCCGCCCACCGGTTGTACTTGAAGCCAGCAACGGTTTGAAGAACGATGCCGGCACGATCGCCATGGCGCGCACAAGCGATCCCAATTCGGCGACCAGCCAGTTTTTCATCAACGTTACAGACAACCCCAAACTCAATGCGCCCTCCCCCGATGGCTTTGGCTATACCGTCTTTGGCAAGGTGGTGAGCGGCGCTGAGACGATTCAGAAAATCAGGACCGCACCGACTGGCGCGGGCGGACCGTTCCCCACTGACGTACCCAAGACACCCATTCTCATCAACTCTGCAACCCTTGAAAAGAAATCATGAGCCATCCCCAAGTCGAACTCCACATTGCCAACTACGGCGTCGTCACCCTTGAACTGGACGCGGACAAGGCACCCAAATCGGTAGCCAACTTCCTGAGCTATGTGAACAAAGGCCACTACAACAATACGATCTTTCACCGGATCATTCCGGGTTTCATGGTGCAGGGCGGCGGCATGGAGCCAGGCATGAAAGAGAAGCGCGGTGACAAGCCGATCGACAACGAAGCCAACAACGGTTTGAAGAACCTCAACTACACAGTGGCGATGGCACGCACCAGCGACCCGCATTCAGCCACAGCACAGTTCTTCATCAATGTGGCCGACAACGGCTTCCTCAATCACACTGGTATTTCCGCGCAAGGCTGGGGTTACGCTGTGTTTGGAAAGGTGATCGCGGGAACCGAAGTGGTTGACAAGATCAAGACCGTCAAGACCTCCAGGCGCGGCTACCACGACGACGTGCCGGTAGAGGACGTCATCCTGGAAAAGGCTGTGGCCCTTTGAGATGAGCGTGCTGGCGTCACCAGCCGTGCTGCAGGCGCCAGCACAGTGGCAGCGTCTGGATTTCATTGCCGATCTGCACCTGCAAGCCGGCGATGAAGCCACTTTCGGCGCCTGGCGCGACTACATGCGGCGCACACAGGCTGATGCCGTCTTCATTCTGGGCGATCTGTTTGAAGTGTGGGTGGGTGACGATGCCATGCATGCAGACGGTCAGTGCGACAATTTTGCGGCCCGCTGTGCACAAGTTCTGGCTGCAGCAGCGCAGCGTCTGAGCATTTTTTTCATGCACGGAAACCGCGACTTCCTGCTCGGAACAGACTTTGCCACTGCCTGCAACATGACACTGCTGGACGACCCGACGGTCCTGGAATTTGCCGGTGAGCGCTGCTTGCTGTCGCACGGTGATGCACTGTGTCTGCAGGACAGGGATTACATGGCGTTGCGCTCGCTGGTGCGCAGCGCCCAGTGGCAGCAGGAGTTTCTGGCTCGACCCTTGGCCGAACGCCAGGCGACAGGACGCCAGATGCGATCGCAAAGTCAGGAGCACAAGCGTGCAGGCATGGCCAGGGGTGAACTGCTGGTTGACCTTGACGCGCAGGCCACCCGCGAGCGCCTGCACGTCAGCGCAGCCCGCACGCTGATCCATGGACACACGCACATGCCGGGCGAGCATGACCTGGGCCAGGGTCTGCGTCGCGTCGTGTTGAGCGACTGGGACGCCGGTGCCCGTCCGCCGCGCGCTTCGGTGCTGCGCCTCAGTGCCACTGGCATGACACTCGAGCGGTTGCCAGCGGCGCTCGCCTAAACCGTTATTTCGTCAATCTGGGATGGATCCAGAAACTGCTCGGCGTAACGCCGATAGACACCTTTTTGCACAAAAATATCAAACAGGTCAGGGTCAATGTGGCCGTTCGCCTTGAACTTGTTCATGGTATTGACCGCTTGTGACAGTTTCATGCCGGACTTGTAGGGGCGGTCTGTGGCCGTCAGCGCCTCGAAGATGTCGGCAATGCCCATGACACGTGCCTGCACCGACATCTGGTCTCGCGCCAAACCTTTCGGGTAGCCTTTGCCGTCGACACGCTCATGGTGGCCACCGGCGTATTCCGGTACGTTTCTGAGATGTTTGGGCCAGGGCAGTTGATCAAGCATCCTGATGGTCGTCACGATGTGTTGATTGATGGTCTGGCGCTCGGCTGCGGTAAGCGTACCTGCCCGAATGGACAGATTTTCGAGTTCATCGGCGGTCAGAAACGGTGCCTGCACACCGTCAACATTGCGCCAAACATGCTGTGTTCCTATCTTGCGAACACGCTCAATGGCGGCTTCGCTCATGGTTTCGCCGCCGATGTTGGCGGCGCGCAGGAATTCCCGGTCGGATTCCAGCGCTTGCACGGCAGACTGTGCGCTGGCCGCAATATCAGTCTCTGCCTTGGCATCAACACACTCACGCAGCGCCAGTTGCTGACGCAGGGCATGCAGTTCAGCATCCCTCTTGAGTACTTCAAAGCGGGTATCTATCAGATTGACGCGGTCAAACAGCGTCTGCAACTTCGTCGCCTTGTCCACCACATGCACCGGTGTGGCAATCTTGCCGCAATCGTGCAGCAGGCCCGCAATCTTGAGTTCGTAGCGATCCCTGTCACTCATCCTGAATCCAGCCATCGGACCCTCGGCCGTGTCCGACACCGCCTCAGCCAGCATCATGGTCAGTGCAGGCACACGCTGGCAATGTCCCCCGGTGTAAGGAGACTTCTCGTCAATTGCCAGGTTGATCACATTGATGAAGGATTCAAAAAGTTCTTCAAGCTGCGTCATGAGCAACCGATTGCTCAGGGCAATGGCCGCTTGCGAGGCGAGAGACTCTGCCAGGCTCTGGTCTGCCGAGGAAAAAGCCACCACGTCCTTGCTGCCCGGCGCCTGCGCATTGATGAGTTGCAGGACACCGATCACCTCGCCCTCGTGATCCTTCATCGGAACAGCGAGAAACGACTTCGAACGATAGCCGGTCCGCTCGTCAAAGCGGCGCGTACCGGAAAAGTCGAAATTGGGCTCGCTGTAGGCGTCAGCGATGTTGACCGTTTGAACGTGAATTGCCGCATAGCCGGCGACCAGTGAGTCGTTGGGAGCGCCGGCAGCGTCGTACAGTGGCAGATCCGGAAAGCTGATGGCGCTGCCCGACGTGCCACCCATGGCAATGTTGAGCGAGTCCGTGCGCAGCATCTCGAAGCGCAGGCTTCGGGCGCCGTCGGTCATCCGGTAGAGCGTGCCGCCATCGGCGTTGGTAATGGTCTTCGCAGCGATCAGGATGTGCTCAAGCAGTCGCGTGATGTCACGCTCCCTGGACAGCGCAGCTCCAATGTCGTTGAGTTGCTCCAGGCGCTTGATCAAGTCGTCGGCAGAATCCATTGGCAAACCTCCCTTGGGCCTCGAAACGCTGGCTGTGTGCCAACCCCACTTACAACGCGACGCTACCAGCCACTAATTGGGCTTTAACAGGACCTTGAGCACATTTTGCAGACGCCGCGCCTGAACTGTATCGTAAGCACTGGCCAGGACCTGGGCCGCATCCTGACCCCAGGTTTGGGTGGGTGCCGGATCATGGCGTCTGGTCAGCAATTGCAACTGTAACGCACGTCTGGCATTCAAGTGCTCCGCCGGCGTCGGCACCTCGCTGGCCATCTCCAGGCGCAGCAGGGCTGTTGCACCGTCGCCGCCAGCTGCCTGGGTGATCGCCTTGAGCCAACCCGCGCGGGTGGCGGCTGGCACGCGACTGCCCAACTCCTGCACCGACGGCAGCAGCGCTGCGTCGCGCCGCTCCCACGCTGCGAGGACCTGGGTAAGCGCCTCGCCGTGCGCCTGGGCTGCGAGTTTGCGCAGTGCGAGCTGCGCGTGTTCGACGGCATCGCGCTGCGCCCGAAAAGCGGTATCTCCCAATCTCGGGGCGGCCTGCCAGGCCGGTGCCGAACCAGCACGTTCATCGCGTCCGTTTCTGCGCGGGCCACGGTCGTCTGCGCGCACAGATGGCCTGTCATCACGGGGACCACGCGACTTGTCTCTGACAGCGTCCTTTCGCTCAGCCGTTTTGCCACCACGCCCCGGCGCGACCGGTTCAGTTTTCTTCATGCCTGGGCGATCATCACCCCGCACCGCGCGCACCGGCTTGGCTGCGGGCATCTGAGGCTGCGCTGGCGCCACAGGGTCTGCATCGAGCGCCGCCGCTTCCTTTGCCACAATGAGGTCTGCAGCCGGTGAGGCGTCAGATGCCGCCATGGCAGCCACAGCGGTATTGACCTCAGTCACGGCGACCTGCACCGCCGCCTGGGCGCGGGCCTGCCCTCGCAGAGCTTCTTCCAGCGCATTCATGGCGCTACGAATGACTTGAGCGTCTCCGGCCAGATTGGCTGCTTCGAGTGCGCGCGCCGCATCAAGCACAACGCGATCGCGCTCGCCCAGCGCGTCGTCCGCCTGCTGACGTTGCGCCGTCTTGCGCTTGAAGGCATCGTCAATCGGCTGGCGAAAGGCTTCCCACAATTTCTGCTCCTGACGCCGATCGACCGGCACCCGGTGGGCTTCAGCCTGCCAGCGCTGCTGCAAATTGCGCACAGCATCAATGCGCAGTTCAGGTGCGTTACCCAGCGCCCTGGCTTCCTCGATCATGCCTTGACGTGCTGTCACGCTGGCGGCTTGCAGCGCTTCCAACGGTGCCGCCGCGCCGTCGATGGCAGCTTTCCAAAGCGGCTGCAACTCGGCAAAAACCTTTTCACCGACATGCCCGCCTTCACGCCAGCGATCGCCAAACTGGTGCAGTATGCGGTTGAAGCCTTTCCAGTCGTCGTCCAGCGCGGTTCGGTTGGCCACGGCCCAGGCATTGACTTCGTCAATCAGCGCGAGACGCTGCGTCCGGTGCTCTGCCGACTGCGCCTTGATCTTTTCGAGCCATGCCTCAACGACCTTGTGCGCTTCGTTGCACGCGTCGTCAAAACGCTTCCACAAACCGTGATTCGGTGCGCCACCCTGATCCGTCTGCCTCCACTGCTCGCGCAGCGCACGCAAGGTCTCCTGCATCTTGCGCCCACCAATGGCCTGGCCTTCAGGTCGTTGCAGCAAGGCTTCGGCCTTTTGCACAAGCTCTTCCCGCAACTGGTCGGCACGCCAGCGCTGCCAGCCTTCGAGTTCACCCGCTGCCGCCAGCGCTGCATGTGCCTGATTCTCCAGTTTGTCGTCAATGATCCGGCCGTACTCTTTCAGTGCATGACGCAGCGCAGCTGCCGCACCCGCACTGGCTTTGCCGTGTCCCTGGGATATTTCCTGCTCGAGCTTGGCCAGTGTCTCTGACACCGCCGCCACGGCCTGCGCCCTGACTTCAGGATCGATGGTGGCGCGCTTGGGCCGGGGCACCGCCTCGGCCAGCACGCCTCGGGCCACTCGCAGCTCTTCCGCCCAGACCGGGACCGGAGGCAAGGCAGCGGCAGGGTCTGCGGCAGCGGTACAGGCTTGGGACAGCGCCTCCTTGAAGGCATCCCAGACCACCAGCAACTGACCCCGCGAGGCATCAAGCAAGGGCGGAAACTTGACGTCCACGCTAGCCCAGTTGGAGTCACCCAGCAGCGCCACCGCCTGCGCCTGCCAATGCTCGACGTCGACCTGAAGCGCCTCGAGCAGCACCTGAGCGTCGCGCCATGACTTGGTGGACAGCACCTCGATGCGCTGCGCCAACAGCACCGCAGCTTCGCGTTGAACCTGGACCCGATGTTGCAAGTCCTCAATGACCTTCACTCGGTCACTCAACTCGGTCCTGATGGTGGCCAGCGGCTCCTTGCTCAGGGGCGCACCAGCCTTCGCGGCATCGCGCTGCCACGCCATGGCATCGGCAATGTTCAGTTTGGGCAGGGCCAGCAGCGCTCTGGCCTTGTCAGCCCACTCCAGCGCCAGGGATTCCTGGCCCTTGCTGCGTTTGATTTCATCGAGCCGCTCGCGCAACAATTTGGCGGCGCCCTTGTCTTTACCGCTGAGTTCCTTGAACACCGCCTGCATCTGGTCAATGCCAGGTGCACTGATCAACCACTCCCGAATGCGCGCAGTGCGTTCACTCGAGGTTGGTGCAGAGAACGCCCCACCCGTCAACAGGTCAAGAGGATGGGCCTCGTGCGTCTTGGCTGGAAACTTTGTCTCTTCGGAATCGGGGGCGGATTTTTGATTGGCAGGAAAAGCGAACATGGGTAACACGAACTAAGAAAGAAACCCCAGCCAGAGTGATGACAAGGTAGGAGCTGCTATTTTCGCCCGAATTGCACCGTCGCGGCAACAAAAAAGAGAAAGCCCGGTCGGAAGGCTCGAAGCCAAGTCGCCGGGCTTGACAGCTGACACAAGGTCCATGCTGTCCGGGCTTGCACCAAGGGAGGGTAAAGTCCCCGGGTGCTGGGCAGCAACAGATTGCCACCACGAGTTGCCGGGGCCGCTTTATCGCAGCTACCTGACGGTAGGGACTGGCTACTGCCGGCGTATTGCCCATCGTGTGACGGGCAGACAAAGTCTAGATCAGGGCAGTCTCAGTATCAACT
>CAZZLB010000011.1:0-19849 GCA_964654655.1 uncultured Rhodoferax sp.
CCGCCTGATGCGGCTGCGTAAAATTGCGCCTGAACGGTCAGCGTTATGGTTCCTGCTGTTGTCGAGCCAAATGTCTCCGCGGAGAATGTGTAACTATTTCCGCTTGTCACCGCTATTCTGGCAGGCGTTGTGCTGGTGACGGCTGTCTTGAGTTCTACGGTCGTTCCGGGTTCGATGGATGAGACTGTTCCGTATCCTGATCCCGCTGTCCAGTTGGCTGTATTGTCATATTTATAAATGGTGATGGTGTCACTACCTGGTGATATTACGCCGCCGCCAGTGTAAGAATCCTGGCCGATGTACAGGTATGTCGCAAATGACATATTCGGATATTCACCGGTATATGTTGCTCCATATTGCACAAGACCGTTTGTTGATCGGTCAAATTTATAAATATTCTTTGTTGGATAGTCGTACAAAAATACATCGTTTCCGCTTCCCAATGTCATGTTAGATGCGTATATCAGAAATGTGCGCGTTGAATGATATTGTGTGAAAGTGGTATTCACTGCGGTGTCGTTTTTCCAAATTCCGGTTTCTCCGTACAAATAAAGTACAGTTCCGCTTGAGAATAGGGAAAAACTATAATATCCGCCGCTGCCTGTTAAACTTCCATAATTTGTATAAGTGATCGTTCCGCTCAAGTTGCAGCGTCGCACAGCATAGGAATAACTGGATTGCAGCCACACTCCTGCACAGTACAAATAGTCCGTACCTCCGGTATTGATAATTTTTAGACCATATACACCCTGCGCGCTCGCCAGGCCTGTACCATGCGCGGCGAGCGTTGATGTACCGGTCGTAAACTTCCATACCTGATTAGTAGATAACGATTCTCCGCCTATATACACATTATTGCTAGAATCGGCAACCATGCAGTTAAAAATGCTCGATCCTCCTGCACCTGCGTATGTTGTCCAGCTTGATCCGTTCCACTTTGCCAGCTGCGCAATGCCTGTTGTTGCACTTATTCCGCACACATATAATGTGCTTCCTACCCATAGCATGTCCATCACATTATGGATTGTCAGCGTTCCTACCTGCGACCAGGTAGATGATGAATATTTCCAGATACCCTTTCCATTTACAGCCGCGTAAAGGTCAGTTCCATTCCAAACAATCCTATTAAGGGTAATAACGCTTCCTGTCCATGTTTTCGTTGCATATACGGCCGCCTCCAATCCTTTTACTACCTGCGACCAGTCGGTAATATCATTCGTTGCAAATGTTCCGTTCGGTACTGTAACATTAGCGGCCGGTTCGTAATAACTTATTACCCC
Source organism: uncultured Rhodoferax sp. (assembly GCA_964654655.1). Classification (GTDB taxonomy): domain Bacteria; phylum Pseudomonadota; class Gammaproteobacteria; order Burkholderiales; family Burkholderiaceae_C; genus Rhodoferax. Next base: position 1,281 of record CAZZLB010000011.1, read on the forward strand.
TTCCGGGTTTGTGCCGTTGCTCTGCATCCCAATGTTGAATACTCTCGTTTCTCCGGTCGCTGGTATTGTTTCGGTCTGCGTCAGCATCAGGTCATTACCGCCGGTCTGCGCCATATTGGCATTGGTCATGCGGATAATACTCTGGTTGTTTGTCGCGTCCAGTACAATACCGGTACTGTCAAGCGTTACTGCTCCACCGCCTGCTACTGCTGTTCCGTTATCGCTGTCCAGGCCAAACTGTAATTCGCCGTTATTCACACCGCCGATGTTATATGTGTCACCGTTAAATGTCTCGCCGGCCGCACTCATGAATGCTCCGGTTGCATCTGTGTCTGTAGGGTTCACTCCGCTGGTCAATGCCAGGAAACGGCCTGCATTGATCGTTCCCAGGTCGTTTGTGAATTCTTCCAACTGTTTGACGTTCTGCGGTGAGAATGGGAGTGCAGTCGCGCTGTTCTGCGCTGTCATGTTGGAGCTGTCTCTCAGCATGACCTGTTCTTCTACGGTCAGTTTCTGGCCGTTAGCTACTTTGAGTAATATATCGCCTATGTTCATAGCAGGTCACTGTCTTTCTGAACGCGGATCTCGCATTTACGGGTTGTCGTGATCCCGTCTATGGTGACTGCCGATGCGAGTATATAGGTATTCCCGCCGAGCAGTCCGCTGATGGTTTTGGTGATATAGGTATTGCCGGAATTGGAACCGCTTCCGGATAAATTGGTCGCGCTTTTATCGGTTGTGCCGAGATATATTTTGGTTGATACGGCGCTGATGGTTGTCCCGCCGGCTAATGTGTCAGATATTGTGAAACTGTCACTCGCACAGCAGGATATTGGTGATGATGGCATCCATACAGGGAATTGAATCATAGTAGCTCCTTTACCAGTCGATCTGCGTCTTCCTGGCTTTGCAATTTTTGTCCGTCAATTCTTTTTACTGGTTGTGCTGCGTACTGTTTCATGTATTCATTTACCAGTTCATCTTTCCGTGCATCATCCATTTTCTTTCCTATCCCTTTGTGTGCGTATTCGCCGTCAATTTGAAATGGATAAACTAATGGTCCAACTGTCACCACAAAGTCTATTTCCAATTGTCCGGGTAAGTTTCTTGGTGAGATGACTGGTTCCCGAAAGTTATAACCGGTTACTCTACCGTCTCTTCCCAATGCTCTGGAAAACCTTTCTTCAATGTCTGAAGCAGCTGCGCCATTTATCACGCCGGTGAGTATTTCTGTATTGTTCTCACGGTTGATCGCGCCGAAAGGTAACGGTTTGTACGGTGTTCTCCGTACTTTGTAGCGGAATGTTTTCATTACGTTTCCCGCAATACCATTGTGATCGTTCCACCCCAGCTTTTGAGTTTCGGGTCGTTGAATTCTCGTATTACCGCTGGCGGTTCAGCCATGACAAATTTACTGTCCAGGCTGGATAATGTTGAATGCATGACAAGTTTCTCTGCTTTACTTGCTTTTTCCTGCAGCCATTTCAGTAATTTATCCGGTGCATAGTCCTGCGCTCCGGTCAGTGTTGATTGTATCGAGCTGGTTTTTGCTCTGATAACCCACTGATATTTGATCGGTGTTCTGGCCATTCCTTCTACAAGGCTGGCTGTGATAATAGGCGGGTTTGCTGCATCCGAAATCTGGAAACGCATCCGGAAACGAATACTATAAATACTGTCTATATTCAATGAGACGGTTGACTGCGGCGATGTCAGAAAATCTCCGGCATAAGTCCAATTGCTTGATCCAATATCATCATCCGCCTGATAGTCGAGACTGATCCGGCTGTTGCTGGTGATCAAACTTGACCTTGTACTGCCGGCTTTGTTATTTGATATGGTTAAATTCTTACCTATAACGGTAATTTCTTTGAACATCTTCGGTAATCTGGTTGCATTGAGATCAATAGTGCTGGTGATCAAGTGCGCATCCGGTGCATAATATACGCCGGTGTCTCGTATCAGCTGGAAACCGAATGCCGGGAATTTCAAATAAATAATATCTCCGCCGTAATCTATGTAAAGATAAGGCGCTGTTCCGTCTGTGCCTGGCTTCCAGAACATGGAGCGGATCCGCTTGCCTATTTCTGGTGCTCTCCATATCTCGTGATAGTTGATACCGTCATAGACCATGACGCTGGAATAGTTGCTTGTTTGTCCGTCTATTGCTACAAATAACTTTCCCAGAACGCTCAATAAAGCAGATATTCTGCCTGTTCTATCCAATGGAAGTCCTGCTCCATGTGCCGGTCCAACATCCGATAATGTGCTGCCGTATAACTGTTCTAATGAAGAGACGTATGAAAAGTATAGATAAACGCCGTGCGCAATTGCAGCCTGGCCATTGTTGGTAGAGATCATGTTCTCTAAACCAATATCCAGCCGGTAGGCTTTCCCGTTGCGCATGGACCATAAACTGTCATCTTTGAATACCCAGAGACTATCGTTATATGAACATAACTGGTTTACGTTATACAGGTTATGTCCGACTGTTATGGCTGTGTTGAATGTTAAATTCCCGCTGGATTTGACGAGTGACCGGCTGATTGTATTCAGGTTTGTGCGCCAGATTGTTGGTCCTTCAGTTGGGTCAGAATAGTTGTACAGCAGGGTTGCTTTGTTTGATCCGTCATCTACATAAGTAGTTCCGTTCCAGCGTTTGATCGCTGTACTTTCTCCCTGCGCAAAATATACAAAACCATTTGATACCAGTACGTCTGTGATCTTTGTCAAGCCGGTGCTGGTTTTTTCTGTAAGTGATATGTCGCTCCCGGTCGAATTGGCTTCTGTGTTGGCTGTTGTGCCGAGCAGGAACAGTTTTGATCCGGAAGCAGCCGCTGGTATGCTGGCCGCGTAATAGTCGCTTTGATATTTAAAGAATTTGAATTGCTGATCTGTGTCTGCATCCACTACGCGAAAATACAATTTATACGTGGTCGCTGTCCAGTTAGTCAGGTCAGGTGAAGTGTATGCGTAAGTTGTTCCGCTTGAATTTGCGGTCAATATTTCCCAATGGTTGATACTGGTATCGGTTGCTGCGCCTTTTACTACCACGTGATACATGGTCGCGCTTGTCAATGCGATGGTAGATGTCCAGTCCATTGGAAGATAGGTTATTACTCCATTTTCCAGCAGGCTGCCGTCATTTGTGATAGTGGCCAATGCAGCGCCGGTCGGTTTGTTCGCGCTGTTTGCATAAATACTCAATGTCAGGCTGCCGGGATTTCCGACCTTCTTTACCCATACATAACATTTATCAGCGCTATAACTTGCTGAAGCTGTAAATCCGTGCGCGTATGCCAGTCCTGCGGCCATTGATCTAAGTTCGTAACTTTTCCCCAGCTGATACATGTCCTGGTTTCTGTACCCGGTTGCGTATTTCCACTGCAGGGATGGATAGATCATTCCATCTCCCAGTGTCCACATGTTCTTTGAATCAAAGTACCGGGTGTTATCGTCAAAGAAGCGTTCTGATCCCCTGCCACCCCGCCAGTCTGCCTGTTGTACGTGACTCATACTTGGATCGAAGTCGCCAAACTGTCCACCCTGTGAATTGATATACAGCGTGGATGGTGTCTGTGGACTTTCCTGAATAGCACGTACTCCGCCATCCAGTATCAGGCCGTAGGTTGATGTGCCGTCAGATAATGAGATGGTGTGTGTTGGTGATGATGTGCGCGGTGATACTTTTGCTCTGGTTGCCATTATTCCTCGAAGTAGTTCGTGAACCGGTTGTATTCAAGCGGTGTGAGTATCTTGGCTTTCTTCGGGTGCGGTACGGAATATCGGTTGCGTGCTTCCTGTACATCGCTCATGGCTTTGTTGGCTGTTTGAAGCAAAAACGGATCTGTTCCATTTGTTCTGCGTGTCTGGTATTCGAGCGCTTGATTCACGATCATGCGTGTGATCAATTCGCTATGTACCGTTTCAGATATTTTGTCTGAAACACTGGAAACACGCGGATGTTCTGCTTCATACCATATTTTCAATGTGTATCCTGCAGGTAATTCTTCGTTGAATATCAACAAGCCGGTAGAACCCCCGGCCGATGGTGATACCTGCCAGTTGTACACGTCCAGCCATTCGTTGCTGGCTGTGTCTTTGTCAGACTGTATCTGTACCCGCATCGTTTTATATTTCATTGCAACCGGCAGGGTGTATTCTGTCTGGTCTGCTACGGTTGTAATTGACGTGTCTATCATGCCGATTGTTCCGAGTGAAGCAAGCGCATCATTGGCTAATTCGATCATGGTGTATAACGGCCAAATGTTCTTAGCCAGGCCGATGGTATCCCCTGCTGCAATTGCCGTGCTGAATGCTGTTCCGACTGTGATGGTGTTGGTTGATGCAGCATAGCCGGTGATAAGTTGCGCTTCACCTTCCGGCGCTGCACTTGCTCCGCCTGCATCATGAATGACAAAAAGCGTCGAGCCTATCAGGTCATCGTCGCCGTATGCATCACCTAGTTTTGTATCAATGGCAGTTAATGTACTTCCACCGGTTGCTGTTGTAACTTCCATCTGGCCGAGTGCCAGGTACGCTTTTCGTAATGCAGTAAACAGGGTTGTCATGCTACTCCTTCGAGAGCTGTACCGCTCCCTTCACGCCGCAAACGTAATGCTGCTCTGCTTCGTATGTTTTTCCATCTGCGCCTTGCAGGTGATAGACACCTGTTCTTGCGCGAATTACCTTGAAACCTGTTTTTTCAAAGATGGAACGTAATCTGCGCATGGTGAACATGGCCATGTGCACGTCCCATTCGTTCACCTGTCCGGCAAATGAATGACCGTATAAAGCCGGTGATGGATTTTCAGACAATATTTCCCTGGCTGACCATTCCCATGACGGAACGGCCACATGTAACATGCCGCCGTCTTTGAGCGTGTCGTACCAGTTTTTCAATACTGCGCCGGTTCTCCAATAAGAGAAGTGTTCCAGTACGTGGCTGGCAAATATGCCGTCCAGTTCACCTTTCAATATTCCCGGCAATTCTGCCGCATCTCCGACAATATCCGGCTTTTGTTTTTCATCTATGTCGATGGTCAGGATGTTCGCCTGTCCATCTGCGTATTCAGGTACCAGCTGCGCCTGTGGTTTTTCATTCGCGCCGATCTCCAACACTAGCAGTTTATTACTGCTGAGAAATTGATCAATGTCCATTGAGATCTCTCCAATTTGCGCCTGTGAATTCCAAAGGCCTGATATGTCCGCATTCTACGCTCGTGTCGAGATATGGTTTGTGTCCGGCACGTGCTGCTATCTCAAAAAACCATAGATCCTCTGTCCTTCCGTGTTCCAAAGAATAAAACGGGAATTTTGGTTTTTCCAGCGTCAGCGGGATCAATCGCTGTCTGCGCTGGCCGTTCACTACCTTCCCGTCTGTTGCGTGTTTTATATCAGCGGTCACTTCGCCGGATATATCATCTTTATGTACTAATATCATTCCGCCGCCTGCTTCCTGGTAAGGAGTAAACTGCTTTTGAATGTCTTCGTACACGCTGCGATGTACCAACATGCAACCCATTCCGCATGCATCTACCGGTAATATTTCACCGCGTTCCCAATGTCTGGTTTTATCCAGCGGTCTGTATGCGCCGTTATACACGTAGTATGCAATGGCCGGGTGCGGATCGTTCTTTCCCCAATACAACCCGCTTACCATTGTTTTTCCTACGGCTATCATCCTGTCTATTGCGCCGATCGGCACGATCGTGTCCGCGTCTATCCAGAATAACCATTCGCTGTCAAGTTTGAGAAAGTTCTCTACGATCAAGTTCCGGTTGTGATCAGTTGCCATGCTGTCTGAGATCAATATTTCTTGCAGGTCAACTGTCTTATGCAGTTCACCCATGTGTTGAGCAAACTGTCCCCACCATTTCGCTTCTTGCGGTCCGTAACATGGTACCCCGATGCTAACTTTTGGCTTTGTCATCGGTATGTTCTTTCGTGGGTGCCGGTATCATTTTTGCTATTACTTCAAACTTTCCACCGGAAGCTACTATCTGGTTATATTTTCCTTCCGGCACAACTATTACCTGGCCAATTTTCACCATGCCTGGGTAAACATTGCCATCCTTGAATGTTACTAAGCATCTCGCTTTTACATCCATATTATTCCTTTCAGGAAGCGGAGGGGATTTCTCCCCTCCGCTCATCATTTAGGTCTAGGTAGTCAGTGTACCGATGTAGCCGTGAGCTCCATCGTTTGCGACTGCCAGTGAAACTTCGCCAACCAGTTCAGCCGCATCGAAGTCACCGGTGCGTCCGAGCGGTTTCCAGCCGAATGGCCGGAGAGTGTACAAGCCAACTTTTGCGCTGTCCAGCATGAAGGCTTTTGCAGTCGGACACCAGCGGCTTTCTACCAGTTTCAGGCTGCCGTACTGGGTATTGACCTTTGTAATGGCCTGCATACCGAAGACATTGTTTTCCTCAGTCATTCTGACAAAGGATGAAGTATCGAGTAATGCGCGAAGGTCATTCGCAATGCTTGGATGAACGACCAGCATGTCAGGATTACCACCGGCGAGTAAGATTTTCTCAGCCAGGCCGTCCACATGGGTCTTGGCAATTGCGCCGCCGCCTGCAATGGTGTTGGCTGTGATGAAGGTCAGTAAACCGCCTGCACTGCGTGGAGCAGTTGCTGAACCGGCTGCGCGGATGCCGTTGAAAATGCTGGCTTCGATTAAGCGGAACATTTCCGGCATGCCTTTGTTCGCCTGATATGTCCACACGTCACCGTAGCCGTATTCATCCAGTACCATTTCGGTGCCGGTAACTTTCAAACCCTTTGAGAAAATCTGGGTGTAGTTGTACGGAGCGGTGATGTCAACAATGCTGTCAAAGCTGGCAGTTGAACCTTCAAGCCTTGCCATACCCACAATGTTGACTGTGGAAGTTGTTACGTGGGTCGCGTTTGTGCCGCCGTATGAGCGGGAGTAGACTGTCAGGGTGTTGTTGGTTGTGTCTGTGCCGGAAACAACCATGTATTCAGCGTCAATCTGAATAACGTGTCCGGTCTTGAACACTGAGGCATCCGTGACGGTCAGGATAGTGGTGTTGGTTGTGATGGTCGTTCCCTGAGCAGCTACATCGCTCATGGGTGCGTAGGCATCTTCCAGCCATTCGATCATGGTTCCGTTTCCGCGGATTTTCAGCTTATTACGGCCTGCATCCAAACCGCCGAGAGCGGCGATAAGCGGGGTATCAACGGGGTCGATCAGGTTGATAACATTGGAGATAACTCGGACTGCATTGGTTGTGTCCGAATAGGTACTTTTTGGGGGATCATAAACGCTCATGATATTTATCCTTTTTTAGTTGATGTCCAATCCCTTCTTGCGATACTCCATTTTGAGTTCTACGAGCGCCATGCCGCGTGTTTTAGACGCTCTTGCCTGGTACTCATCCTGAAGGGTCTTGGATGCTGTGCTGTCACCCGCTGACTGCGCAACGAGTGCAGGGTTGGGTATTGCCGACTTTTTCCGGTTCGAGATGGATGACAACGTTGCCAGCCGTTCTTCTAGCGGTGCATCATTGGCTAAAAGAGCGGAAACTTCCGGGTCATTCGCATCAAGGTTCAATTGCGGAAGGATCAATTTCAGCGTTTCGTTATGTGCCGGTACAACCGCCTTGCCAGGGGATTGTGTTACCGGTGCAGGATTGTTGAGTTTCGATTCAACGTCACGTTTCCAGAGTTCTAATTCGATCTGCTCCGGAGACATACCGCGAGTCTCCATCTCACGCAATTCTGCAAAGATCTCTCGCATGGACTTGTCTTTCTTCACCGCATCTATCACCTTGTCTTTTTGAGACTGGATCAAACGCGGGTCTTCCAGACGTTTTAGTATCCGTGCTTCAAGATCAGCTGCAAACTTCGCTGGATCAAATGAATTCGGCTGAACCGCATCGGTTGAAACTGGCGGATTGGCATCCGGTGTTCCTGTTGATTGCGTGCTATCCATTGTTGACATATTTTTTTATCCTTTCTTGTATTATGGTATTCCCTGAATGGGATATTGCATATTGCTAATTTGTGCATTTGCTGCGGTCAATATTTCCGTGACGGAGCTCTTGGTTACTTTACCTACTCTCTCTAATGCTGAGCGGTCGGCTGAGCTGAGCGGTTTGTTGTCCTGCAGGTATCGCATGATTGCTTCCTGTACCGAGACCGGTATAAATACCTGGTAATCACTCCACGGTTTCGCTTGTACCGGTGTGACTGTGTTGATAACTGCCTGCTGTCCGGTTGACAGATTGGTCATATCAATGCCGGCCTGTAATTCAGATGGCTTTCCTTCTGGCAGGTTTGCGCCATAGTCTGACATTACTTTCTCTACCATTGCATCGTATTTCTCTTTGATTGCCTTGTATTCTTTGAATAATACGGTCAGGTTATATTTCTTATCGAACACTGCCTGATCCTGCTTGGTGATCGCAAATTTCCTGAGTTCCTGCAGGTCATAGAAATTTGATCCCAGTTTATCCAGCACTTCCCGGCGCATCTGACCGTTGTAATAATTCTGCATGTTTGACATGCCGTTGTAATATGCTGACATGATCGGGTTATTCGCTACAAAATAACTCTTGGTATCCATGGCATTGGCCACTTCCGGAAATTTCTGCAGATATTGTTCTTTCTCGTAGTCGCTTTTCTTTTCGTAATATCCATCTATCTTCGTCTGAATATCCGGTCCAAATTGCTGTACGATCAATTCATTCATGCTTTTGTATGTGTTTCTGGCCAATGTCCATGACTGCTGTGTGCTGTCTTTTGGTATTGCTAATGTAGTGCCGAGCGTCACCATGCCAGCCATGAATTTCTGATAGTCGTCGGCTTTCCAGTTTGTTGTTATGCCTTTATCTGCATAAAACTTATCCAACAATTCAGGAGAGAAGCCGGCTGCTTTTGTTACTGCGGATACATCACCAGGAGCAATTCTGGATAATACTGAATATGCGTATGTTCTATCCCGTTCTGGACCGCTTTTCTTAGAAAGAATGACGGTATCCATGAATGGATAGTCTTGCCGTAGTTTATCCATCGCTACTTTCATATCCTGCGGTGTCAAATTTTGCGAGTTTTGCCATATCATGTTGTAGTCTTCGTAAAATTTATCGATCTGCATATCTGAATTGGTTCTCTGCTTATAACCAATTCCGAATAAGAAACTTGTCATAGCGGATGTCGATCTTTCCTGTGTTGCCAGCAGGTACGCTTTATCCCAGGCTGTTCCAGACTGGTCTTTTGCAGCATTAACTGCTTCTTCCATACTGATCTCGCCTTTATCCGCTAAAGACACAAGCGCACGACCTATTCTGCGTGCTTCATACGGGTCAAAACCTTTACCGGATAACAAACCTTTACCAGAGAGTAAATTTACAAGCGGATCTACTTCATACTGAATACCAAATTTTGATAATCCGGCTTTTATAAAAGCTGTCTGTGGTACAAACCTTCCAGCCCACCTAGCCGCTACGTCCTGTTCACCCTTCGCGTAATAATACGCGGCTGTTGCGTACGATAACGGTGTCCATGCCGATGGTCCAAATTTGCCGATGTCGTTCAGCGAATTCGTCCAATAATATTCCCATGTTCCAGGTGCGCCTATCATTTTGCTTGAGTCGTTGAAGTCAACACCGGTCAGGCCGTTGAGCGGATTTAGTGTTGCTTCCAGGTTCATGTAAAGCGGGTTATCTACATGTACACCCGGCAGGTCGTTGAGGCTTACGTTATATCTCCACCATTCCGGAAGTTCTGCATGTGATTTTTCCAGCCATTGCCTATATTCCGCGTACTTGGAAATAAGGTCAGGATGCATAACCAGTCTTCCCATCCAGTTTCGATAACTTCGGCTGTACCAGAATTGATACGGCATGACATAGGCCAGCATGTGATCTAATGTCGTTTTGTGTCCGTAACTGAGCAAAGTGAAATTTGCTTCACGTTCTGCGTATTTCAAGCCGATCGCTCTGGCCTGTGCCACTCTGCCGACTGTTTCATTCTTCCAGCGCATAACGGCAGCCAGCTGGTCGGAAGATAACTCACCGGATGCTACTCCACGTCCCCAGTTTGTATCTATGTAATGTTCCAACCGATCGAGCAGCGCATTGATACCGGCTTTATTGGCTAATGCTGCCTGTCCACTGTTCGGCATGGTTCCGTTCAGTACCGGCACTGCAGCTCTTACCATGCTTGGATCGTTTCGCAGTTTCGCAAGCCGAGCGGCTATTTCTTCAGCGTTCTTTTCCTTATGTGCCAGCATGGCTTTTTGTGCTTCTTCAAACGAGATTTCCGCCAGAGAATTTATCTTCGGTGTTCCATCCGGTAAATTGGCATTGATGATATTGATAATTGCCTTATCGGATGATGTCGTTACACCCACGGTATGCGACTTCGTGGTAATTCCGGATATTCCCAATTCATCCAGCGCAAATTTACGAATGAGATCCTTTGGTTTGCTGAGCGCATTCAGACCGAGCACCTTTGATTCAGCGATAAATATTCCGTCTTTGGTTACTCTATCTGCCTGTAGTACCAATGATGCCTGTTCTACCTGGTCTTTTAGCATGCGCATGATCGGATCTTCCAGGTAATTGACACCGGTCAATTTCCCCAGTTGACTTTCTGGACCGATCAAAGAAGCATAAGACTGCAGGTGTTCCATCATGTACTGATCCCAGACTGTCTTTCTGGTATCGAAATAAAATGACCAGACCGCATCTTTTATTCCATGAAATGTTCGCGGCGGGTTTCTCAGGTAGTTTTCAAAACCTGGTATTGTGCGTAATGCCTGCTGTTCCATGACGGCAGGATTTCCACGCACGATAAGCACTGTCTGGTTACGAAGTTTGTCTATCTGTTCTACTGTCTGCTGTGTCTGAGCATTTCTCACCGCACGCATTTCTTCCCGCAGTTTTTCCAGTGTCGCTGCCTTAGCCGGATCTCTCTGCGCTATGTCGATGCTCGCCTTGCCAAATATCTGCTCAATGCCTTCGTTCATGTCATCAATCACGCCGCGCTGTACACGGTTTTTGATGTTGAAAATGTTTGCTGCATCTTCGCTAAAACCTTCTGTAAGTGCCTGCGCTAATTCTGTACCTTCTGCGCTGCCGTCAAATATACTTGGCATCATTCCATTGGCTGCGCCTTCTGCTGCTGCATTCGCGCTCATGCGGATATTGTTGATACCAGTCTTCGCTTCGTCATATCCTGGTGAAGATAACACCTCATCCACTGCTTCACGTAGACCGGAAGTGTGTTCTGCATCGAAAATATCCTGCTTGCTCATCGCTACATGAATATTTCTGAATTCGTCTATAACTCCGTTTGTTGTCTCTCCGAAGAATACATCCAGCGCTTTATCTACATTCCCATTGTGCTGCCTGGTCAATGCGATAAGCCTATCAACCTGGTTTGTCGTCAAACCTACCTGCCGAAGTTCATCAGCGGATGCAATTGCCATTCCTTCCCGTAAACTTTTTCCGAGTGTGTCCTTGAGTGATGCATATACAACCGCAACACGACCGGCACTTTCTACCTTATCGTTTACTGCAGCCATCTTTTTAGATAGATTTATCCCGCCTTCAATTGGACCGCCAGCGGAACCGTTTCCTAAACCACCTACTGAAAACTTCGGTACATAACCTGCTCCGCCGAGAAGTTCATCTATTTTCTCTACTCCGGGGTCGGCACCTTTGAATACCGAAGATGCAATATCTCTTACAGACAGCCAGCCTGTTGATGGACCGTAATCGATAACTGAAGTAAATACGTTATTGATAATGTTTCTGCCTGCTACGCCGGGATTGAATGATATGTAATAGGTCGAGAAAAATTTATTGATAGGCCGTACAAATTTCTGCGCGTTCTCATGTCCTTGTGCGATACTGACAGCCCAGGCGGGTACTTTGTATTTCTCCGGCTTTTTCGCCATATCGATAATGGACGGATATAGTTCATCCAGCACCTTGCGCGATAATTTATCCCACTTTCCGAGTGAGACATTCAATGGTTCACCGGCCTGCATACTTTCTACTACGTCTTTGATCAAAACCCCGGTTATTTCTCCGGTCTTTTCATCGGCAAACATCTTATTCAGGAAACGCGCTGCATTCAATCCGCCTTCAGACGTGGCCAGTTCTCCGAGTTTCGGGTTGATCCGGCTGTATATGGCTATTCCCTGCTGTATCTTTTCAGCATCGTTCGATCCGATCAATGCTGATGCACGCATGGCTTCTCCGAAACTTTCCGGATCATTTTTTAGCGCTGTAATCATTGAACCGAATACATGGCCGACATCGGTAACGACAATATCCTGCTTGGCTGCACTACTGAAGCGCAGTGGATTGAGTAATTGAAGCGTATCTGTGCCTTTTGCCAGTGTTTCTTCGGCTTTCAAATTTCTGGCAATAACGGATGCAGCCATTGAACCGACTGCCGCTTCATCCACCGCTTCTGCTGCTTTGAGTGTCGTCCAGCCGTCTTTCAATTCATCCAGTGTCGTAAAGTATTTAGTTGTCGCGGCCAATTGTTTAGCTTTTACTGCACCTTCGATAATTGGTGTTACCCAATTCAAGGGATCAAAAGCCATTCCGAATACCATCTCGGCAAACGGGTTGGCCATATCAGCCAGCAAGTAATCCGGCTTTTTACCTTGTTTCAGACCGCGCATGTATTCTTCGCGCAAATGAATATCAAACAGGTTTTTTCCCGCGGGGGAATTCTTTATTGCCTGTCCGACTGCTGTATTTTCTATCGGCTTTAATAATTCTGCTGCTAAACGTGTTCCAGGCAAACCGCTCGCAACATCATAATTGGCTTTTGCTGTGTCTTTTACCTGATCCCATGCTAATTGTCTTGAACCGGTAAATATTCTGGCGAGGTTATACATCGATCCAACAACTGAAACGGCAGGCATCATGTAAATGTGATTTTTTATCGCATCTCCGCCTGCATTTATATCTGGCAAAAATGAATTCGCCTGGTTTGCTAAGTCTTCCAGTGTTTGCGAAAAACTTGTTGCACCAAAAACACCTTTTGTCACTTCACCGACACCGGCAAGTAACCCTCCGATACCTTCTTTCACTGCCAGACCAACATTCTGAAGCGCAGTTCTATCAACCTGGCTGTAGGTTCCGTCCGGGTTCTTGCGCCATGCTTTTTCATTCCATCTGGCATTCACCCCGTTCATGTAACCTTGTAGACCTTCGCCGTAATAAGCCTGTCCGTTCGGAAGTGTGTCAATGGCTCCAGGCGGTAGCGGTGCTTTAAATTGCTTCATCGGGTCAGGGTTTCCAGCAGATTGTTGCTGAAATTGATTGTTGAAGTAATTATTTACTTCCTGCATAGCATTTTGTTTATATTTATCATTACCAGTACCTGTGTCATTAGGTGTCTGATAATTGAATGTTGGTGCAGGGTTATTCTTGAAGTAATTATTTATTTCATCCTGCCAGCTCATAGTCCCCTCCATGTTCCCATGCCGATTGTTGGTCCCATATTTCCATTACCTAGTATTTTTTTCAGGTTGTTATTCCCACCACCGCCACCGCCGCCGCGTCCTGCAAACGGATCTCGTCTTTGGGTTGGCATTGATCCATTGGGTCCGAAACTCCACGGGTCCCATTTACCGGTTGCGCTATCGGTCACTGTGCCGGTTTGTCCTAATGGTTTACCGCTCATTATCGAATCGAGATAATTTAATGTTTCTGTTGTAAATTGATTATTTACAAGGTTACGATCTGCTTGCGTAAAATTGACTGGAATTCCGCTAAATAACTGTTGCGCTTTAAACATTGCTTCAGAGATTTTTTGCCGCGTAACTGTATCAATCTGCGATACAGGCGCACTTACCGCCGGCTTCGGTGCTGTCTTTGGTGTAGTAGTACTGCCGGTAGTACTAGCTAACATGTCAGAAGTCGGCTGTCCGGTAAGTGTGTTATTCATTTGATCTCCAACCTGTGAATAGACACCTGGATTTAGATTAGATTTCATGTCAAACCATCCGCTTTGTAACTGCGGATTATCTATTTTTGGACTATTAACAGTATTCATATTCTGCAAAAACTGGTCCCATGAAGTCTTGGCAGTCTGATAAGCCTGTTCTGTCATCTGTTTTGTAGGTTGTCCCCATGTTGTTTGTCCGGTTATCGGCTGTCCTGGCATGAACATTGGACCGGTAAAACTCTGAGCAGGCCTGCTTCCCTGCTGATATGACGGTCCCAGATATTTCCCTTGCACATAAGACGGTCCGTAATAAGGTGCATCTGCCTGATGCATACCTTCTGAAGCATAATTTCCGTCTTTTATATTTGAATTTAACGTATTTTGCGGTAAATAAGTGCCTGTCATTTGTGCAGTTGAATTATTTCCTTGCGGTAAATAGGTTCCTGTCATTCCAGCATACGGGTTCTGGTTAACTGAATTTGCCGCCAATTGCCAATATGGTGCAGGCATACCTGGTGCAGCTGTGTCATTCGCTGATAATGGTGTTCTGGCTATATTCGGGTTGGCCATTTTCAACGAATCATATCTTGCCTGGGAATTCTTCCAGCCGCCGAATTGTGCTGTACCTGTCGCTCGTTCACCTAGACCGGTTGCGCCGGGGTTGGCAGCGTAGAAGGCTTTTAGTTCGTCCACTGTCCCCATTCCCATATTCTTGGCCCAGTCATTACTAATGCTTATTTCTGCATTTGACTTGAAATTCGGCAATCTCAGTACCATTCCCGGCCGAATGGAGCTTGCTCCGCCGTTCAAACGAATGATCTCTGCCATCATCCGCTCATTTCCCACTCCATAAACCTGCCGTGCAATGTCGTATACGTTGTCACCGGCCTGCACGCGCCAATAATTGCCGTGATTACCATAGTATTTGTTACGGTTGTCTTTTACGGCTTGTTCTTTGTAATATGTATCAGGGTTATGGCCTAATGCTAATAAGTGAGCTCTGTCGAGAGGCATGTTATTCTCCTATTGAACAGGTTTTCGAGAAACAGGCGGCATCTTTAGTCCGCGGTTGTCTCTGCCTTCTATTTTCGGCAGGCCGACACCGGTCATGTCAGGTGCAGCGGATAATGGACTGCTTCCGCCGAAGTTTCCAGCGAAACCTTGTCCTTGTGTGTTGTCAAATGGTGCCTGCATTTGCGGGTTTTGCGGCATTCCCATTCCCATTTGTGACGGGTCCATTCCAGGCGGCATTCCCTGCATCATCTGGTTCGGGTCCATTCCTGGTTGTCCCTGCTGCTGTGCTTGCATCATTTGCTGTTGCTGCATCATCTGGTCCTGCTGTTGCTGCATTTGGATCTGCCGTTGTCGTTCCTGCCGCATCAATTCCGCTTCAAACTGCATATCTTTCACCTTTTCCATGATGTCGGCTTTGGTGATCTGTTCTTCTCCCCATTCTTCCATCGCTGTCTTTGGATCGCTTACATCCAGCGTTTCCAGTGCTCTGGCGGTCGGGTATGTCAGGTTTTGTACCAGCATGGTCATGCCGTTGATCTTTCCTAGTTCATCACTTGGGATGTATTCTGTCAGTTTCACTTTGGCATTGAAGTCTTCCACATCCGGCAGCATATCAACTGTGATAACTTCCTGCGTTCCATAGGTCGGCATTCCATCCAGCATGTTATTCTTCCGGTCGTCGTAACCGATCAGCGGATCTCCGGAGTATTTCAACCAGGAAACCATCAATCCGAATACGTCCGATATGGCCTGTTCGGCTGTCTGTTTGTGCGGGTTGATACTAGCCATTGCGCTCTGCATCATCGCGTTATACGTGGCGAATGCCATTCCGCTGGGTGCTGAGTTCATCTGTAGTAAATTGATACCTGCAGAAGTCTCCATTTCGACACCTAACATCTGGTACATTCCCTGTATCGTCTGGCCAATCTCTGAAGGCGGTAGTTTTGTCGCGTCTTCACCAGGTCTGACCTTTATCTGGCCAATGGCTTCTGTAGCGTCTATGTCCACTCCTTCTCCGGTCGGAGAAGTGCTTTTGATGGTCGGTTCGGCTGCTCTGGCCATCGTCAAACTGAGCATCAAACTTCTAAATAAGTTGCTGGTATTCCATAGATCGCCGTTTACCAGTGAATTGAGCATCGGTCTTCTCTGGTTTACGGTCAGGTCTTCCAGATTAGTACCACCTACCCGGCAGGCCCACGGGATAAATCCTAATCCGTGTTCAGTCGGTTGCATGAGTACAAAGTCTTTCCCGCCGTCTGTTCGTTCTACCCACACGCATCTTACCAGTCCGTCCATGTAGTCATACACTTCGGCTACTTCAGTAAGTGCTGTATGTTCTTCACCTTCTACTGCTTTCCTGAGTTCTTCTGCGTTATTTCCCCAGAAGTCTATGATCTTATGCAGTGGTTGTCTTTTGCATAACAGTACTCTCTCAAAACCGCTGTCTGAATACTGCACATGCACATTCCGCGGGTTGTGCACAATGAGCGAGAAGTCGCCATAATTGCGCTTCAATTTCCCTGTACCGGAATTCAATGCGCTCAGGCTTTTATTATGCGTAGGAATATGGACCAACTGCGCGCAGATTTCGTCATACTTGATCGCACTGGTTACAATGGCTCTGGTTGGATTAAATTGCGCGCGCCTTCCCATTTGTTTCCATGTCCACATGAGACCACGTTCAATCAAGTCAAATGAATCTCTTGTTTCCTGATTGGGTAATATCGGCTGGATGGCTAATTGCGGCTCTTTTGTGCTCAATGACCGGATAGCTGTATCCAGTGCATCCGCCGGCTTTGTGCTTGGATACCGTCTGATCCAGTCTGTATTCCGCCAGCTTTCAGGCAGTTCCCATTCCACATTGTGCATGCGGTCTATCCTTGCAAACTTCTCATCGCGCAAACGATCGTTTTGCTCCATCTCTTCTGCGATATTTTGATAGTCTTCAATTTTGTACATTTAGAATCTCCCAAAAGCTAACATTGACTGTGATGTCTTTTTCTTTACCTGAAATTCTTCTACGTTCTGCGGCATCAGGTGTCCTTGTGCTATGCTGCACATCCAGTAAACCGCATCCAGTGTGTCGTCGTGATCTGCATTCGGCCACATCAGCCATTCGTTGATAAATGCTTGTACGAACGGTGTTTCCGCATCCGTGATCCAGGCTCTCGAATATTCAAATAGCGGCGCCATCTGTTTCTCTAGCCGTTCTCCCTTTGACTTCCTTCCCGTATGACACGGCATCAATGGCAAATTGCTTGTTCTGAGCATCAATCCGTAAAACTCTTCGCCTTTCCCTACGTTCTCTACGCCGATCAATGCCGGTGAGTAAATCTCTGCCAGCGCTTTCAATTTCTGTTCTGCTTCACCCTGGCTTACTTTCTCCCGGTACCCATCGATCAAAACGATCCCGCCACCCGGCAGTAAACGACCAATCGCTACGGCGAAATAGTCTCGATCTCCTTTCAGCTTCTTATCCGCTGAAGATGCATAGTCCACTCCGAAATAACACGGCCAGCTTGAAAAAATTTTATCGGCAGGGTACCTGTGCAGCCATTCTTTTTTCAAATGGCTTCCCGCCGCTGCTGTAAGATCCAATAAATACATTCTGGCAAACTCTATACTTCCGCTCAATTTCTTCTGGCTCTCTATATCCGCCAGGCTGAACCTGCTCGGCCAAACACTGTTCCCTTCACTATCCAATATCGGTGTCTTCGTACAAATAAATTCACCAGTCGCTTTTACATACGCCAGCACGTCCCGCTCTGTCCACGGTGTTCCAATAAACGTTACCCATGTCTTCGGTGTCTTCGCCGGGAATATGGTACTGGTCAATACTCTCAATGTCGCTTCGTTCTCTTTATTACTTTCTGTATTATTGATGTCGTTTATGTCGTCTATCACCAGCACTCCATCCGGCCGCTTTCCAATCAAACTCGCGCTTCTGTATCCTAAGCCGATCAATGTCGGGTCTTTCCTCCCGGCATTCATCCGTCTCCACTCAGAATAGTCATAACGCTTGTCCATCACCTCATACCCGCTGCTGCTCCACCCTAACTGCTTATCAGGCACAATGTCAGGAAAGCATAAATTCCAACCAGGATTATGCTCAATGATGTCCGCCATTTGGCCTGTGTTAATTTCTGCGATGTCGTCCCCGACCTGCACCAGAAGGTTGGCTCGTTCAGGATTATGACCGATACGAAACAAAGTAAAACCGATAGTGACAATAGTAGTTTTCGCTGATCCACGAAATGCCTCCGTTAATTTGCCTTTTCCTGCTTTATGCGCATCATATATGTCTCTTACCCATTCCTGCGCATGTACAGGTAATTCTTTCCCAAATACACTCCAAAAAAAATGACCATACCCCTCAGCATCATCCAGTGTTCTCGCTAATTCCGCTCGCAATAATCGCAAGATCGTGAGTTTCTGTTCCTCACTCTTCCCTTCTAATAAACTGTCTACTCCGTTTTCGTTGTTTTCCATCAGATTTCCGTATGTTTTTGCGGGGTGAAATTTTGTGTCGCGGTAGGCTCCAAACCATACACGCAACTAATCAACCAACTACCCCCACTCACCAGTCGCGCTTTCATTCTTTTCTGCCTGC
>CAZZLB010000012.1:0-19809 GCA_964654655.1 uncultured Rhodoferax sp.
GCCGTCGCCGAGGCCCCAGGGGGACATCCGCATTACGGTGGCGATGGAGGAAGTGCAGGGCGCGTTAAGGGTGATCTGGTTGATACCGTCCACGGTCAGGATGCGAGTGCCGGCCTGGATGCCGGAGCCCTCGACATACTGGCCGACGCCGAAACCGGCCGTGGTGTCTATGCCGGTGACTACGGCGGACCCATTGGTGATGTTGCAGGCCTTGACTACTGTAGTCACGGCGAAAAGGGCGGCGTAGGTGGACCGGCTGTAAGTTCCGCCGTCGCAGAGGAACCAGCCGGCCGGCGCGGTGATGCCGCCGAAGTCCGCCATGACGCCGGCGGGAACGCCGGGCTGATTAGCCCACGACCAAAGGGCGTTGGAGGCCGCGGCCGGCGGGGTGTTGTTCAGGTTGTTGTCGGCCAGGGAGATGTACCAGTAGGCCCCCACCCGGACCACGGAGCCCGTGTAGTATGTGGTCGCCGCATCCCATTCAGGGATGCCGGACTCGAAGACATAACCCAGCTGCCGGGAGTGGACATAGAAGGCGGAGTTCATTTCCTCAAGGGCCGGAGCCGGCGCGGTGCCATCCACGGCGTCCTTCCAGCCTTCGCCGCTCCACGCGGCCAGACCCATGATGGTGGCGATGTCTTTGGTCGTCACCGGGGTCCCCGTCTTGGCGGAACCAAATTTACCGAAGTTGGAAGTAGCCCCGGTGAGCCCGAAAATTTTATGCGCTATGCGAGTAAGTGCGGCCATCTTTTATCTCCTCTACGACCTGTCCAGACTGGTAACCGTCATCGTGACGCCGGCGGCCTTCGGGAAAATCTTGTTGTCCACGACGGCGGTAATGAAGGCGTTCCCCTTTGTGGCGTTCGTGAAATAGTATTCGTAGTCCACCACCATGTTACCTAACGCTCCCTGATAAATCTCGCTGGCGTCCGACACCTCTATCACCGGGAAATCCCCGTGGTCGGCCGGGACTCTGTTGGACTCGCGGAAGACCAGCCCGAAAGTATTATACATTAAATTTGAGACATTTTCCATAGTCAGATCCATGGTATTAATTTCGGCCATGTATTTGATGAGGCGACGATAATCGTCATCGTTCAGGAAGTATTCGGGCAGGTTGAAATCGGAGTACCGCAGAAGGCTCTGGAACTGGGGGGTTCCTCCGTAGAAGCTGAACCCGGTCTTGAGGGTGGCCGGCTTTCCGGCGGACCAGTCGGCATAGGGGGCCAGGAGGAAGTAGGCTTTAACTATGGCCGCGCCGTGGACCGACCGCGAGACCCCAATGCGGGAGCCGATCATGTCCAGCTGCTCCCCGGAAGCAGAATTTAAGTCGAAGGCCGTCCTTAACTTCGTCACCATCTCATCGCCGACCGCCTCACCGACCAGGGCCTCTATGGTGGCGCGCGCCTTCGGCAGCGACTGGTATTGGGATATCAGCAGGGCGGAATAATAGCGGACGAGGTCGGTAGCCATAGGCTTTTTATCTTCCTCCGAGGGATTAGCTGATGTCTATGTCCCCCGCGGCGACGGTAAAGTAGCCCTTCGTGGTAGAGGGCGTCACGGTATCCGAATAGGTGTTGCCGTCGAGGGAAACACCGACCACGGTCAGGATCGCCCGCGGTTCTATCGTCCGCATGGCGTTTATGACGTCCCCGATACTGGCTATGTCGCCCAGTTTATATGAAAGCGCGGCGGCCAGCTGGGTAGCCAAATAGGTGTTGTCGAAGGTAAGGCCGGCCTGCGCCGGGACTATGGTGAAGGCGATATAGAGGGGCTCGGCGACGGCGTTGTCGTACTTGAACTGGTAGAACTGGCCGTTTACGGCGGTCACCGGGGCCGTGGTCTGGGCGCCGTAGGTGCCGCAGCCGAAGGGCTTTCTTTTGTATATGGCATCGGCAAAATCCTGGGTATCAACCGTATTGAGGTTGGCGATGATGTGGATGGAGTGGGCGGGAACGCTGTTGACCGTGCCGTTCGTGTCGTTCTCGATTACATAGGCATCCGCGAGGCCGGGGAGGGCCAGCAGCGCGGCCTCCAGCGCCTGCGCGGGCCCGGTGGAGGCCAGCTTGAACAGTTTGGCGCGGCGGACCTTCAGGGCGGCGTCCGTCTCTTCGGATATACCGACCACCGTGCCGGCCGTGGTGGGATTGTTGACGGCGGTAACGCCGACGACCACCGTGGCCTGCTGGGTGATAGTGTTGGCGGTCACTTCTACCGCGCCGGGGGTGACGGCCTGAAAATTGAGGGTGTCGGAGCCAGCGTTAGCGAAGATCTTCGTGGTCACCAGTTTGAACTCGGTGCCGGTGTCGTCCTGCACGGTGTAGACCAACGCGGAGGGATTGGCGCCGAGGGCATCTATGCCCGTGAGCGTCAGAGCCTGGTTGACAGTAACGAGGACAGGCGTGACTGTCTGGGTGGCTGCGCGCCTGACCATGCCGTTAAGGGCGACCAGCCGGTCCAGAGAGACGCCGTAGGCCGCCTCGGGGTCGTAGTTATTGTAGACGTCCGCCAGGATCTCATTGGCGTCCACGATGGCCTGCGCCAGAACATTTATCAACTGCCCGTCGGGGGAGTTGCTGGCGACATTGATGTCGGCGCCATAGATGGCCTGAAAGGATGCGGTAAGGTCAGACACTATCTCCGAGAGAGTTTTAACTGTCAGGCCATTGGCATCGAGGGTATTGGGCATAAATGGTATTCTCCGTTAGACTGCCGCCGCGCCGGCCGCCGCAGCCACCTGGCTCTGGAACCCGGAGCTGTAAATGGTGTCCACTTCGTAGGTGATGATGGCGGCGCGCGTTGCGGCGTCGAAAGTGTAATTAAGGGACTTGATGGTGACCACGCCTTCGGTCTGGAGGATGACCGTGCGGAGGGCCAGCAGCAGGCTTTCCTTCCGGCCTTTGTCCAGAAGGTTCAGCCAGTCCACGCCGGCATTGACGTCGAAGAAGCAGTTCCCGACCCAAGACTTCAGGCGCGTCTGGATGTTAAAATTTATGGCCTTGTCGTCGGAAGCATAGTTCGCCAGCCCTCTGCCGAAGGTCCAATCTCCCGTGCCGTCTAGTCCCCTGAATTTCATATTGTAATCTGTAATCTGTAATCTGTAATGCCCCTAATAGAAAAGCGCGTCTATACTCGTCTTCAGCGTCGCCGCCTGCGCGGCCAGATTCGCCGGCGTCAGGCCGGTAAGGAAAAGATCCAGCGCCGTCAGCAGGCTCTGGGTCTGGTTGCTGATGTTTATCTTACCATTTTTTTCGGCTATTTTGCTACCCCCGAAGGTCAGGGAAACCTCGTCCGCGGTGACCGCGGGGGACAGGGAGTTCGCGGTCGGATTGTTGAGGCCGACCAGGACTATGCCATCGCTCAAATCGTGGCGCCGGCCATCGTAGGGCAGGGTGATATTCCCGGTCTCATACCAGGCGTCCAGGTTGGAATCGGAGAACAGGACCAGGCACTCGTCGCCCACCTTAACCGGGAAGGAGAGATAGCCGCCGCCGCCCTGGAGGGTAAAGACTGGGCACATCCGCAGCTCGGGGTAGTCCTGAATGGCGCCGTCCACTAGCCGGCGGCTGAATACGATCTTGACGGAGGCGGTGCGCTTGGCCGCGTCGAAGGCGGTGATCTTGCCGACCTTCACGGCGTTGAGCATCTGGAAGGTACCCATCCGCTCCTTCTGGAGGAGAGTAGTCAGGGACGGGGTTGTTACATAGGTTCCGTTAATCATTTGGATACCACCGGGGTCAGGTTCCGGGCCGCCCAAAGAGTCAACGTCGTGGTCGCGCTGCCGCAGACGGCGTCGCTAATGGTGCCGCTGTGGTGTACGCCGCGCACGACATAGGTGCCGTTGTAGACCGGCTCAAGACTGGAAAGTACCACACGCTGGCTCACAAAGGCCTCGGGGGCGAATATCATCTCGATTTCTAACACACCCTCGCCGCGCCGGGGGGATCCGATGATGTTGTCGGGCCCGGCCACGATGTCCACCTGGCCCGGATGCACGACATATTCGTCATCATTCAAGGCGTAAATTTTCTCATTGTCTAGGAAGCAGTTTGCCTCCTTCGACAAGCGGTTAAAGACCTCCCAGGCGTTTCCTGCCATGGATACCGGGCGACTCTGCCGGGTTGACAAGTTGCCTATGGCGCCCACGGAGCTGAAAGGCATGGACCCGGCCACCGTTCGCAGGATGGTCGGCAAATCCCAGGAGTCCCCGGTGGTCAGGGATATGTTGCCCGTCAACATCGCGAAGAACCCATCGAAGGCCTCTACCTCTGTAATCCAGTCGGGGCCCTCTTTGCGGGAACTGGCCGACATCAGGTTGCCGACGAAAATGGCGGACTTGGACGCTGCGCTGTCGTAGCCGGCGAACATCTGGATACGCTGATACCCCTCTTCCAGAACCCGGTATCGGTCATGGTAAATCTGCTGTCTCATGTCCTTCGGGAGATTGTAGATGCGAAAGGTGCCCCTATTGGAATCGGAGAACACGCTGCGATTAACGTCGAACTCGAGGGTGAACGGTTTCTGGATATTAAGAAAACCGCTCTTGTCCCGCTTCTGGATTGAGAGCAGATAGTTACGCTGGAGCTTCGTGTCCGTATAGTTGCGGGCCATATCCTAATTGGAGAAGAAGTCCCCCTCAACCGCTTCGACCTCGGTTCCGCCATTGGTGCTATCAAGAACGGACAGTATTATCCGGCCCGAAGAGAAATCCCGAATATCGAACGGATCCACCCCGTCAGTAGACGCGCAGGCCAGCCCGAAAGGGAGGGTGTCCCTGAATCCCCGCAAAAGATTGGGGTGAACGGCCAGCCCGAGGCAGGCGTAGGTCTTGCCGTCGTATTCCATGTCGAAGGCCCACCGTTGGGCGGTAGGCATAAAGTTGAGCGTGAAGACCACGACGCTGCCATCAGCCAGAGCCACGGTGGTCTTCTGGTGCGCGTTTTCCCCAAGGTTCTGTATTTGTACCATGCCTATATCCCCGCTCGGCGGAAGCCCGCGGCCGCGTCTGCCGGGTTGTACGCCTTCGCTTCGGTGTAATTGCGCCCCTGATTCTTAACCGCAGACTTCTGCTGCTCGTTCTTCTCCACCCCGATAGCTACCGCTGGCGCGTTAGGGTCCACCACCGTCACCGAAGCCTTGCGAATCTCTTTCAGCGTGATAGTGAACTCGGAAAGGAATTTCGTGTCCTCCGGCTGCACGGCGATAAGGGCCTCGATCACCATGTTGTTATAGACGCGGAAAGGGGTCACGATAGTAAACGGGACGCGCTGCTCGAAGTAGGCCTCGAGAGCCGCATATATCTGCCCCTGCCTGGTCGGTGACGGCGCCGAATTCTTGAACAGCGAAAGGATGTTCTTTCCGGTAGAATATACCGCGGTAAGCTGCGAGGAAATCTTCTGGACCTGGGTCACCGTCTTGGCGAGTTTAGTGGCCTGCTCTGGGGCATAGCCGCCAAGATAGGCGGGAAGGGTAGTAAGCCCGCTCTGGAGACTCTGGAGGAACCCCGGAACCCCGCTCAACTGGGGGCCGGCCACCAGTTCCCCGATGATGCCCTTCATGGTGACGCGCTTCGGGCGCAGGGCCACGTGGTCCTGCACGAAGGAATTGTCCTCCATATAATGCTCGGTGACATCAGCAGACAGTTCCGCCTTCACTTCGCCGGCATAGTCGAAGGCCAGGCCATTAATCTTGATGTCGCCCTGCGCTATGGACGCGCCGGTGCCCGTCAGCTTGTCCGCCCAGGAGCTGGTGCTGGCTGCAGCAGGCGCCGATGAGGTAGAGGGGAATAGTTGACTAAAGGCCATTATCTGTCCTTGAACGCCGCGGGGCTGGTATCATACTTCTCGTTTAAGGTCCGCTGCTGTTCTGCGATGGCTATGGTGCGATTCACTTCGGCCGCCGTGTCCTTCGCGACCTGGGACTGGTCGCTGGTTATGGCTACCTTAATGTCGCCGGCGTAGCTGACGACCTTCTGGCCGACGCCGTATATGCGGTCGACATTCAACGGACCGAGAAAGGAAAGCATATTACCGGCCACGCCAACCCCGCCCTTAATCCTGTCTAAAAAAGACGAATTGGCGTTGGTTATCTGGTTGAGGTGCCCGAAAAAATCTGTCAGCGTCGGGAATACAGAAGTGCCTAGAAAATACTTGAACTGGTCCCATTGGGTCTTTAGCGCGTTGAACTGCTCGTTAAATGCCATGGCGGACTTTATATCCTCCGCCCCGAGACCGCCGGCTACCTGCGCGGCCCTGCGCTCGGCCGGGGTCATCCGCAGCAGCCGGATCATGTTGGGGTCGATGCCCATCTCGGCCGCGAACTTCGTGAACACCGCGGGCGGAAGACGCCGGGCTGCGACGGACAACTTCTCCATCATGGTATACACATCGTCGCGCCCCGTAGGCGTCACGCCCAGCATGGCGAAAGGCTCAAGACCGCGGCCGTAAATCTGGACATCCATCAGCTTCTGCTGGAGGCGCCCCATAGACCCGGCCACCTGGTCATTGGTCACATTGACCTGCCGGCCGGCTATCTGCCAACGCTGGAGTTTGTCTATACCTAGCCCGGTAATGCTGTTGAAGTTGGTGAAGGCGACGGCAGCGTTCTCGGTGAACAGGGTGCTGTCCTTCCAGAAGTTGCCGAAGCGCATGAGCCCATCTATAGCGCCCAGGGTGGTGAGCCTCATGCCCGCCATCTTGCCCATGAGGTCGCCCAACGTGGTGCCGGCGCCTTTGGCGTCAATGCCCAGTTCCACATAGAGTTCGTCAATCTTTCCCATTGTTCTTCTCTATATACGCGCGCTCGTACTCCGTCTTGAAAATCTCGTAGTGTACCGCCGCGATCACCAGGTCGGCCCTCATTCCCAGAACCCTCTCGGGGTCTCCGCCGCAGTACCCTGCGCTGGCGAGGCGGAGGGCTATAACCAATTCTTCCGCGGCGTCTACTTCGACTTCAGGCTCCCTATCCCGGTCTCGGGAAGAAAGGCCTTTAACACGGAAAAGAGGGCCGGCATAAAAGGGCGGACATTGACTTCCGCCACCGCGCCAAAGATCTCATGGTAATCGCCACGCGCCTTTTCCCCGTAGGTGGGGTCATCAAAGAGCGCGGGGGTCACCTTCTGGGCCGTCCCATCTGTGCCGTCCGGCTTGTACAGCGCGCGGCCGGCGCACTTGAAGAACGCGGCCTCCACCGGGGCGGACGACGCCACCAGGGCCGCCAGGTCGAACATCTCAAGGCCCGTGAGGCTCTGGCCCTGTGCGGCCTTGAACACCTCGTTCTGGAAGCCCTTGGCATCCGCGAACGGGGCCGTCGTTACTGCCAAGACGGCCCCGGACTTCAGCGTAAACTCCTTACTTCCGTCCATTCTGTCCTCCTTCCTCTATCCCCCTGAAATTGTGCCGCCCCGGTTGCGCTTCACTCCACCAACTTATGGGAGGAGAGGCGTGGGCGGCGCGTTAACGCTTACTGAATCGCGCGCCCCTGGTTACGGAAGGAGAGTTCGTAGACCGCCACGCTCTGCTCCACATCGCCCTCGGCGTTGGACTTCGCCATGGGGTAGCGGCGGAAAATGCCGTTCGCCATGGAGTACACGACGTTCTTCACCGTGCCGGCGCCGTTGCCGACGCGCTTGGTAAAGGACCCGGACAGCAGGGTGAAGGCGGAGAAGTCGTTCAGCATCTGCTGGACGAGGCTGTTCAGGAACACATCGTCGGCCGAGCCCACCAGGATGCGGAGGGTGGCTTTCACCAGCCTGCCGGTCTCGTTGAGGGCGAACACGGTGTTGCCGTCCTTCGAGACTTTCATGTTCGCCAGGTCGGTGTCGAACTCCAGCTTCACGAAATCGCCGTCGGCAACATCGTGGATTATGCGGCCGTTGAGGACCGCCACATCGCTACCCGTTAAAGATACTGAAGCCATAGTTTTCCGTCTCCTTCGCCGTTAGGCGTTCACATTCACGATGACCGAGCTGGAGTGGACCGCGCCCGCCAGCTTGGCTGCTATCTGCACCAGGGGGGCCTTGCGGTCTTCCCGGTCGCTCTGGGACTGCTGCGCCACCGGCAGCGAGTACAGGTAGTAGCCGATGTCGGCCACGTTCTGGCGCAGGGAGACGGGGTCCCCGAAGGTGTCGGGGGAGGTCCATGAGCCGCCGGCGAGAACGCCGCAGCTCCGGGCCTGTTCGCAAACCTTGCGGTAGGCGTCTTTCAGGCCGGTGATGCCGGACTCGGTCTGGGGCACCTTGCTGTTCGTGCCGGCCAGGTAGTTGAAGCCCGCGGACTGCAGCGCGAACTCGAACCAGAGGGCGTTGTAGACGTTGTCGAAGTAGTCGTTCGCGCCGGAAGTGAACAGCTCGGAGATCCCGGCGATGTTCACATAGACGTCCACGCCGGCCGTGCCCGCGGCGGTCAGCTGGGTCTGGCCCACCGTCTCGTCGGGGAGGATGGTCACCAGCTGCTTCAGGTGCATGGTCTGGGCCGTCAGGGAGCCGCCGAAGTCGGTGGACAGCGCGCGGCCCGCGTAGGCGCCGGCGAATATCTGGGTCTGCTGGACGGAGGCGCCGTTCAGCAGGGCGTTGCCGTGGTAGAGGCAGCGGGTGTAGGTCTTATCGGCCTGGCGCACCAGGTCCAGCGGGGAGCCCGGCGCCAGCTCGGCCACGGTGGAGGAGGCGTAGAACAGCATCTTCTTGGCCGTCTGCACATAGGCAGACAGCTGGGAGAAGGCCGTCGGATCGCTCGTCGCCAGTTCCTCATCCATCAGGACGCCGAAGAAGTATACGACATCCTTCATTCTCAAAATTGCGGCCTGCACCGTCTCTAGGGAGGGAGAGGTGAGCCGCGGAATGATAACGAGGTAGCCGCCGGTAAGCAGCATATTCGGGTTCTGCGCGAATATGGCGGTGGCGATGGCGTAAGCGCTCGAGGTCGCGCCGAAGTCGGTGGCGACTACCGACGGGCTTTTGTACACGCCGTAGGTCTGGCCGCCGGCCCAGCCGGACGGCGCCTCCTGGGTGAAAAGGGCTATCGTGTTCACATTCGGGACGCCCAGGCTTGCGGCCGTGGGAAGTACCGAGACGCTGATTACGTTAGCGAGGTCGAGAATGGGCGGGTTACTCATTTATATGCTCCTCCGGGGTTCCGAATGTGTCGAAGTATTCTACCACTTTTTGCTTTGAAAAGGAAGAGGTTATTTGCGCGGTGGTAGTGTACCTCTGGAGCATCGCCGTGCCCTCAATGGACGAGTTGTCATTGAAGACGCCGGGATGCAGGGCTATCTGACAGTCGTATTTCTCCTGCTGCTGCTGCGAGTACACCGACGCCAGGGCCATCGCGATTTCTTCCTTGCGGACGCGGGCCGAGCCGTCGTAAGACATAAAATCGATTTGCACCGTGAGGAGCATGGTAACGCCCTGCATCTCCACGTTGGAGACCGGGTCAAAGTTGTTGACGCTGGAGATGGTGCGCCCCGGACCGAGGTACTCCAGCGAGATGTACAGCCCCTCGTTCTTGGGCACATTCCACTTCTGGTCGGCCACCACGATCTGGCCGTTAGCCAGCCCCAGTTCGTGCTGAAGGATGTCGGCGATGACCTTGATGGGCTCCCGCTGGGTGGTGGTAGGGTTTGCCATTAGACGGCCTTCTCCGCCAGCTCGTACTGGTAATAGCCGGCCTCGTTCCAGTCGGAGACCGACAGAACCCGGTACTGCTTGTTACAGCGGTCCTGCACGATGTCGTCGAGCTTCAGCTTAACCGAGGTCCAGAGCGCCCACCACTTCCAGGTCCTCTGCCCTTCAGGCTTAATAAGGAGGGCCTGCGGCGGCAGCGGCTGGAAGGTGCCGGTGAACCAGGTCACGGAGGCCATGGCCTCCACGGACTCGAAATCCACCATCGTCTTGGAGATGATGGCGAACTGGTTCCGGCGGCCGAAGCCGGCCAGGGCGTCCTTCATCGAGGGAAACATTATTTGCCACCTCCGCCAACAACCTGGTAGGAAATGGAGCGTTGCAGGGTCCCCGTATCTATGAGGGGCGAATCCCCGCCCTTTTTCATTTTTATAACCAGGGGATGATTGGGGGACCAGGTGCCAAAGCCGCGGGTGGCGAAGGCCTCCGTCACAATCGAAAGCCCAGCGGCGCCGAGACGCATAAAAAGCATCGGCAGGCCTTTGACGGTCAGTAAGATGGCAGAACTTTTCATGGCGGCAGATATGCGGGTCTTCTTATCCCGCAAGGGCATCCGCAGGAAAGACCGGGCTGGAACGTGGATCTCTTCGCGCCCGGTAAGCGCCTTCCAGGCGGCCCACTTAAAGGTGCCGCCGAACTCCATGCGCTGGCCCACCTCGGCGTTGGTTATACCTTCTCCGCGCTCTACGCGGCTGCGGGCGTTCTTGTCCCCGAAAATACCGACGCGCGCCCGCATTTTGGCCGACATCTTTATGGCCTTCTGGAGGCGCTCAAGCCCTTGGGAGTCCCACTTCATCGACGCCATTACGGCCCCGCGTCAGGCACGGCCGGCGGGATAACGCCGACATCGGAGGGGCCGTCCACGACGGTCACCGCCCCGACCAGTTTCGGCTGCAACATCATAAGGTATTTTTTGCCGAACTCGGTTTCCCAGAGCGGCAAGAGGTGAGCCATGCGCTTGATGCGCTCGGGCGGCTGTTCATAGGCGACTGAAACCTGGCCCACGCTCTTGCTGGAGATGATGCCCATGCCGCGGTTGTTGGTGCCGTCGCCGGTCACCACCGCGTTCAGGCCGCCGGACCTCTGGATGTTGACGGCCACGAAATGGGCCGACAGCAGCAGGTATGCCTGCTTGGCCGACGCCCCTGAGAACAGGCCGGCCGGAAACATAGCCGTGGACTCGTCCATCGCGTTCTGGATGTCGGAATCGCGCACCGAATCGAGGCCGGAGCCGAACGGGAAATCCCGGTCGAACTTGGCTTTGAAATCGGCTATGCTGGCGGGGGCGGCCATATTTTAGTCCTTCAGCGGATCCTTCTTGCCGGACTTGGCAGCGGCCAGGTCCTTCTTCAGCTGCGAGATTTCGGCGTTCAGCCGCTCCTCGTTAGCCATCGGGCGCACAAACTTGGAGGCGTCAACCACGCCGTAGAAGCGCATGAGCTTCTTGGCAAGGGACTCGAAAACCTCAACGGGTTCGCCCCGCATCACCTTCACCTCGTCCCCGGCGCTGTTCTTAACCAGCAGGGGGTTGCGGCTGTTGTTCAGTAGAACGATAGTCTTCTCTTCGGCCATGGTATTGTTCTCCCTCTTTCCCTTAAATTTTAACCCTCGTCCCTGGGCTCCGAAGAGCCCAGGGGATGCGAGGGGTACTACGCTTCGCTCGGCGTATTACTGCTTACGCCCAGTCGAAGTACAGCACTTCCGGGTTGCGATATATGATCGTGCCGGTGAACTGCCCGAGGCTGACGCCGTTCCAGTTGAAGTTGTCCGCGGTGGCCGCGGGGTTCAGGATGAACGGTACAGGGATGTCCATCTTCAGGGTCTCCGCGTCGTTGCGGTAGAGAACATAGCGGTTCGTGCCGAGGGCGGCCCAGAAACCGGCGTTGTTCGCCTTGTCGCAGTACGCGAGACCTTTGATCTTGAAGTTGGGGTTCATCGTCGCTTCGCGGAACGCCTTCAGGAGGTACTCCAGCTTGGAGATCATCGGGAAGGTCGAGGACGCGGCGGCGGTCATGCCGAGGTAATCGGCCATGGGCATCACGAAGGTGTCGGGCAGCACGGTGCTGCCGGAGTTCGTGAAATAAGCGCCGAGTACGGTCGCCACGAAGGTCTGGAAGTTGTCAGCGGACAGCTCCGAGATCTTGCTGGTGATGATAGCGGTGTTCACGGTGATGTCGCTGTTCGACAGCAGGCCGGGGACGGCCGCGTCGGAGTGCATACCGAGGAACGCTATTTTCTGGATACCCAGATCCCAGCGTTTCTTCAGCGCGCCCATCTTGCCCTCGATGACATTCCAGTTATTGGAAGCCAGGGCCTTCTCCACCTCGATGGTGTTGTACTGGTAGCCGTAGGCCCAGGTCTTCACCTTCGCGGTTTTGGGGCTGGTGCCCACTTCGACCTGCGCCACCTGTGTGGGGCCGGAAGCGGTGCCCTGGATGCCGGACTCGAAATCGCCCATCAGGTCGAACTGGAGGTTCGTCTTGATGTCTTCGAGGAAGGCGCCGGTGCCGACCACCACGGGGACGAAGTCCGCCACGGGGATCTCGTAGAACTTCTGCTTGATGACCTCGGCCCTGATGAAGGTCGTGGTCTGGATGGTGTACTGGTAACCGAGGGCCTGGTCGCTGACCGAGCCGTTCGCGTTCTTCAGGTCCATCCCGGGTTTCCAGAGGATTTTGTTGTCGTTTTCCATGGTACTATGTTCTCCTTACCGAGGGATTAGGCCTGCAGCGGCGACAGAGTCGCGACGCGCACGAAGCCGTTGAGGACCGCGGGGTCCAGGGCGATACCCATCAGGGTACCGGAGGCTTTCGTCTGCACGAAGCCGCTGGCCATTTCGACCTTGGCGCCGCCGGCTATGGTAGCCGCGGCCACCTGGTAGGTGACGGGACCGAGGTTGGTCTGGATCTCGAGGACATCGCCGGCCGAGAAGCTGGACTGCTTGGAGGTCAGCTGCACGGTGCCGATGGCGTCTTCGTTGTCGAGGGCGGCCACGACCTGCGGGAACGGCATGGGGGTCAGGACGGTCGCGTCGATCTTCACGCGGGAACCCGCGTAAATCGCCGTGGCCTGGTTGACGCCCAGCTGCATCGCGAGGACGCCGCTGCCGCGGCAGATGGACATATCCTTCTGGCCGATAGCCGGGGTGGGGCTGAACTGGTTGGTATTCTGCGAGGGAACGGTAGGCATTTTATGCTCTCCTTGTTTGACTGCTAGATTTACTTCGCGGCCGGCTTTTCAGCCGTGCCGAACATCTCCTGACCGCGCTTGAGCCCGTCGGCAATCGTCCCGGCGCCCACGGGGGTGGGTATCGGGGCATTGCGCTTCTGGGCCGCGTTCTTTAAATCGGTGAACGCTGCGGCGTTGCGCTTCTCTTCTTCATCCTTCTCTTTCTCGGCCTTCTCTTTAGCCGCGGACTCTTCCGCGTTCTTTTTCTCGGCCTCGATTTTCTCTTTCTCTTCGGCTTCAGCCTTTTCAGCCTTGGCCTTTTCGTCTGCTTCGTTCTTCAGCGCGTTAGCCTTTTCCTCTTCAGCCTTCTTTTCAGCGTCTGCTTTCTCCGCATCTTTCTCCGCATCTTTTGCGGAGTTCTTGGCGGCAGCTTCGGCGGCGTTCCGGCGTTCAAGGGCGGCCTTGTAACTCACTTTGAGGTCCTTCACGGCGACATCCTTACCATCGACATTCACCAGCGTTTCGTCGGTGATGGTCTTGGCGGCATTGTCCAGCTCGGCCTTCTCTTTCGCAGCCTGTTCAGCCTTAAAAGAATTGACCAGCTCGACCAGCGGGAGTTTAGCCCCGTCGATCTCGATCTCCGTGTTCAGGTCCAGCTCAACCGCGTGGCTCGTGCCTTTGAAGTTGAACAGGGCCTTTATTTTTTCGATCATAGAACCTCCGTTGGAGTTACAGATTATTTTCGAGCCCTCATAGCGGGGGTTAGGGACGATCGCCATGTGGGTATACTCGGCGTTGATTATCTCGCCGTCGTAAGGAATATTGTGGTACGACCCGGGGGTCATATCCATCTCGGTGGGGACATACGCGCAGGACAGCTGAAAGCCGTTTTCGCAGTTCTTCTTCGTGTCCTCATCCCAGGCCAGAAAGGAAACCCAGTCCCAGGCGTCCTCGGAATTCCACCAGGAGTCCACGATTATGCCGTCGGCCTTTCCTTTCTTAAAGTCTTCGGGCGCGACATCCTTATGCTCAAAATTGACTACCGGCCGGCCCTTGAAGGAGTTCCGCATCCGGTCTATGGCCTCTTTCCGCAGCAGGAAGGTCATCCCGCGCGGCCGGCCCAGCTTGGGGTCCACAGGCCCTATGTCCTGGTAGAAGACCAGCCCGGGCTCCAGATGGCGGGCCTTGTACATCTTCGGCCAGCTCTTGGCATTTTTAAACTCGCCCTTGGAATAATACTTCGGGTCCTCATCGAGGTGGTGGAGCGTGATGACGCCGGCGGTCGCCTCGTCATCCGTATGCTCTTTTTCAACGGCCACGCCCTTCTCGAACTCGGCCAGAAGATCGGACAGCTGCGCGCCATGCTTGTGGGCTATGGACGCGAGAGACGGCGGATCCTTCAGGATGCCGGTAAAATTGCGGCGCTCCCAGAGGGAATACGCCACGGCCGCGCGCTGCTTTTCGTCGGGGTAATCCTTGCGGGCCTCTTCGGACTTCATAAATTTGGCGATGTACTCTTCGCGCGTCTCGCCGGCGGTGGGGTAGGGCATATTATTCGTCCTCCCCAACGGCCACCGGGTCCAGCACCGGCTGGTCTACACAACGACAGCCATAATCTTCGCCGGGCGACCGGCGGCGACCCGTCGCCGGGTCCACTATGGGCGGATTGTCATAGGAGAAAATCTTGCCGTCCAGGTGCGCGTGGGCGTCGCGGACGCGCGCGTCGTGCGCGGTGCGCCAGATGTAGCGGGTCACGCCGGCTTCCTTGAACTGGAGCTGCCGGAACTTGGACATGAAAAGGGCAGTCTCCTGCCGGGCCAAAAAGTCCGCCTTCGCTTCGGAAACCTGGTAGTGTTCCTTTATAACGCGGGCAAGGCGGTTAAAACGGTAGCCGGCGCGGGCGTTCTGCTCCACTTCCTCGCGCAGGGTGAGAATTTCGCCATCGGCGAACTTCTTGATGAACAGCCGAAGGTTCTCGGAGTATTCCTCGCGGAAGGTCTCCATGGACTCCTTGGAGAGCTTCGGAACCACTTCCAGCGTCTCGGCGGCCTTCCTGAAACCCTCTTCCACGGCGTCCGCGGCGGCGTCTACGGATAAATCATAATCGCGGACATAGGCATCCACAGAACGATAAGCCTCGTCCAGTTTGCGGAGGATGAGTTCGTGGGCGGCCTTGGCGGTCTCGCGGTAGAAGAACGCGGCGGCGCGCACTTCCGGGGAAAGAGTGGAATCGACGATCTCGTACACGCCCAGCTTCGTGTTGAATCGGGCGCCTATGGCGCGCAGGGCGGAGGAGATGGCATGGGAGAACTGGCCGCTGAATATGCCGTTGTCGTACTGGACGGTGCCGGACTTCAGGGCGGCTATCAGGCGCGCCGGAGCGTCCTGCCCGGCGTTGCGGACCTCTTTCGTGACCTTCTCAAACGAAGCGTTGACATCGTCAACCACCTCGACAACAGGCGAAAAAATAAGCCCCCGCAGCAAAGCGACAATGTCGCGTCGCAGCGACTCGTAGTCGCGCACGGTAAGATGCTGGGGAGGCAGAGTCTTCATCAGGGTATATTATGGGTTATTTTCGCGCCTGTTGTCAAGAGGGTGTCCGTATTGGGCCTTACGAATGGCCGGGCACCGGCGCCGGCATACCCGGCACCACCTGGATGCGGGGCTTCTCGGGGGCCCTGACCGGGATCAGCAGGTCTTTCGCCAGCGTCATCATCCCCAACGCCGTTATCAGGTTGGGCGCCGTATTCTCCACCCGCAGACCCCCCGTCCGCGAGTCCATCCGTATCGTCACCGTGTAGAACGGATCGTCTAGCCTTTTCGCTTCCTCATGGTTCATACTTTTTGGTCTCCCTTATTCGTTCGCTTTCTTGCCCCCGGCTGACGGAGTTCCGCCGCCCGGCGCTTTGTACTCGTACCGACCCGACTTTAACTTCCTTCTCATTTTACCAGATCTGGGCGCTTTATGCCAGTTCCCGACGCCGGCCTCTTCGCCGCCGCCGTCCGCCCCGGCCCCACCGCCCTCGCCGTCCGGGCCCATCCCGACCATCGGGTGGTCGTCCAGTTCGCCGCGGGCCATGGCGGTGTCTATGCCTATCAGGCCTTCCTTGTGGCAGATGTCGCCGACTTCCTTGGAGGACAGCAGCCCACGGTCGTAGAGGGTCTCCACGCGCGCCTGCTTGGAGGCTTTTATCTGCTCTTCCTCCTGGGAGGTCATCATCCGCAGCGGCTTGAACTTGAAGTCGAAATCGTAGTCGTCGCCGAAGAAGGCGCGGACACAGAGTTTCAGAACCTTCCGCAGCATCGGCCTCGCCGGCTCCCGCACCTCGGACTCCACCATCGCGTTGTAATTCTCGATGTCGTCTTCGCCGGAGTTGAACCCGGAGGCGGAGATGCCGAAGAGCTTCGTGATGGGCATCCGCAGCGCGGACGCCAGGCCGATGCGGTTCTCCTTCTTGATTTCGGCCAGGCCGGAGAAGGACAGCTGCTTCTGCTCGTAGTCGTCTTCCTTGTCGAGTACCAGAGCTTTGCGAAAATTCTTCAACTGGTTTGTTAGGGAGATGGCCTGGTTAATTAAAGTGGTCCCTTCAGGGGATGCCAGGGCGTCGCGGTAGCCATCGAGCTTATACACATCCAGTTTGGCCTCATCCAGAATTTCGTAAAGGACATTGTTCGTCCGCAGGTAGAGGTTGAATTCCTCGACCATGCGCTCTATCTCCGACATCCCCCAGCCGGACAGTTGGTTCCTTATGATAAAGGGGGCCCGCTTGCCGGACATCACCAGCACGCGGGAGGCGTCCAGTTCTTTCCCGTAAAAGCTGTATTTATCCGAAACCATGTTGGGGGCCATCAGTTCCCAGCGGCAGGCGTCGTAGAACTCCAGGCCGTCGGCCTTCACCGTGTTGATGTTCAGGGGTTTGGTAAAATCGCTCTTGGCGTTGATTATCAGGGCGGAGCCGCCGAATAGGCGCTTCCAGATTATGGCGTCGCAGTAGCAGCCGAGAACCCGTTTCTCTTCAAGCCAGTCGGAGAACTCTTCCCAGTCCGAGGCGTCCAGTTCTCGGGATGTGAATTCAAGACCGCCGCGGAAGGCGTCCAGGGCCGGCATATCGATGGCCGTCTGGATCTCGCCGTGGGTCTTGTACATATACATCAGCATCACATAGTTCAGGGAGACCGGATAGTAGACATTGTTCTGGATGATGCCGTTCATCGATGTCAGGTTGGACTGCATCGACGCGGAGGTCACCAGGTTGGAGAGGGAGTTGTTGAGGGCTCCGATGCCGGGCGTCGGGGTAGAGCCGCCGGCCTTGAGGGCGTCTATCTGGTTGCGGAGGTCCTGAATTATCTGGTTCTTGTTACCCATAGGTTTTATACCCAATCCTTCCAGCTCTTCGCCTCCTCAAGGCAGAGGAACAGCGCGTCGCGCAGGTCGTCGTGCTTGGGGTGGTTGGTTGTGAGCTGATGCACCAGAGCGTCCTTGATTCCCTGCGGCAGGTTTTTATTGATGCGGACCTGCCCGAACTCAAAATGCTTACTTTTATTCTCCAGCACCGCGACCTTGTCCTTGACCCAGGTTATTTCCTTAACAGGCAGCGTTGTACGCCTCTTCACCTCGGCCGTGTAGTCCTGAAAGCCGGATATGGATTCGATGCGGACCTGCCTTATTCTCCGCATCCCTCCATAGTTACTAGATATATTTAGCAGTTTTTTAACCCTTTCGTCAAGTGATAACTGGCCCTGCTCAATGTGGTCGATGAAAAAATTGGCCTTGGCGCTGTCGTGCTGCCGCCATTTTATGACGACACAAAAGGCCGCGAAGTCGTTCTCCACCTTCTTGCCGATCGACGGGTCGTTGCCCAGGATGACGGTCAGAAGGATGCGGAACCGGTCGAAGGTCAGGGCGTCAGGGTCCTGCTCCCAGTTCGTCAGCCAGGACCGTTTTATCTTGGAGGTGGAATCGTCCAGGCGGTCGTTCTGGTATTCACGGAAGAAGATGAGGGAGCCCATGTCCTCCCGGTCGGACATCAGGGAGTCGTAGGTGTTCAGCTCCGGCCATAGGACGGTCTTCTTGTCCATGTCGGTGATGGCCCTGAAGGTGCGGCTCTTGGCGCGCCGGCTCTTCTTCAGCGACTCCATCAGGTCTTCGGTATTGATGGCGGTGCCCTGGATGTGGATGGACGCGCGGCGGCCTTTGGCTCTGGCCGGATACAGCGTCCCCCAAAACCAGCCGTTCTTCTTTATGGTGGAGTCGGTGTTGTGGATATCCTCGTCGTCGTAGAGGTCGTCGACGATTATGTAGTCGGGCCGCAGCTGGCGGTAGTTGATACCGCGGATGCTCTGGCCGGCGCCGGCCGCGGAGAACACGACCCCAGAGGAGAGGCAGAACTGCTGGCCGGTCCACCGGGCCCTGGAAACCAGGTTGCCGTACATATAGCGCAGCAGGTTATTCGTCTCGATCTCGGCCATGATGGAGGTGTTGATGGAGAGGGCCTTCTCCTCGGTGGCCTGGACATTGAGGTAGTGGCGGTACAGCAGCGGCTGCTCCAAGGCCTGGAAGATGGGGATCAGGAAGCATTTTATCGTGGACTTGGCGTGACCGCGGGGCGCCTCGGTATTGGTGAACGGGTGGTTCCGAATTTCACAGAAGTAGTCGTGCATCTCCGCGCAGAAGGGCAGCGGGAACTTGTCGGGGAATAGCACCTTCCCCCATTCCAGAATGTACTTCTGGTTTTCGCGTTTCCCAGTCTTCACAAGGGCCGCGAACTTCCGGGCCAGCTCGGCGCGGACCTGCAGCAGCAGCGACTCCTTGTCCTCGTTAGAGAGGAGGGCCAGCTTCTCCGGTGTCGTTTCCATTTTCCTCTATAATCTCGGCTTCCTCGATTGCGCTTTCCCCAGGGGGCCTCTGGGAGGACGACGAAGAATTAAGCGCCGTCATCAACCCCTTCAGTTCGTCAACGGTCAGGGAGGCGATATTAATGTTCACGGGCGGCCTATGCGCCTCCGCTTCGGGAGGCTTGTCGAGCCCCTGAAGGCGCAGGGCCTGGTCGATGGCCCGGCCGCGCTGCTCGTGGTCCGGCCGCGCCTTTCCTTCGACCAGTTCCCCATTTACGACAAACTCCTTAACCACCACGGCATCCAGGCGCTCCTTTATCCGCGTGGCGATAGCCATGTCGGTGACGCCGGCTTTCGCCAGGACATCCCTGAAGTACTGCTGCACCGCGGGGAGCTTGAATGTGGCGGACACCGTGCGCTGGTCTACCCTCAATTTCTTCCCGACCTGCCGGAAGGAAGGAAGCGCGGGGATGTTGTCCACGATCTTCCGCTGTTCATTGGACAGGACCACGGGCTCCCCGGTGACTGGGTCTTTTAAAATCTTCGGCACCCGGGAGCGGTAGGACCGCTGGTACGGGATTTTGCCCTTCTTGTACTCCGGGGGGTTCAGAGGATCCGCCAGGTGCTTTGGAGGGACGCCGGGCTCGGATAGGGGAACGGGTACTTGAGCGGGAGGCGCGGCAGCCGCGGCCGGCGCAGGGGAGGAAGGGCCCTGGTCGGCTGGGGTCGGGGGTAGGTGCGGCGCCGCGCCTCCACTCAATTGGCTCAAGATGTCTTCCTCTGGGTCGTTCATACGCGAAGGTAGTATAGATAAAAAAATTGATGTTTGTCAAGAGGGGGCCCCTTGTTATCTTTTGGGGCCCCAAAGGTTAATAAGGTCAGCGGCTACGGAAGGGAAGGGCTGAAGGATGATCGCGGGCACCTATAAAAAAATTTTTAAAAATTTTTGGAAAATCGACTAACTGTAGGTCCTTGGCCTTAACCTCCCGGCGCGGCGGTCCACCCCCCTTTTTTCTGGCCGGCGCTGGGCCCGTGGAGATGATTAACGGCCAAAGCGCGCCACCTGCGCGCCCCGTGGCGCGTGTTTCGCGCATGACTGCGCCCCCTCCCCCCTTTGCTTGTGGCGCGCC
>CAZZLB010000013.1:0-6957 GCA_964654655.1 uncultured Rhodoferax sp.
GCCTGAGGTTTCGATGAAAATTGAAATCCCCGAGCGCAAGAAGCTGGTGTTCGAGATGCATATTCCTATTCGCTGGGGCGACATGGATGCCATGAATCACCTCAATAACGCGACCTATTTCCGTTACCTGGAGACCTGCCGCATCGACTGGATGCAGTCGATTGCTTGCAAGCCGGACGCGCAGGGTGAAGGCCCGGTGATCGTCAACGCCTTCTGCAATTTCTACAAGCAGTTGGAGTACCCTGGGCAGGTATTGATGAAAATGTATGTGAGCGATCCGGGCCGCACCACCTTCGAGACCTGGGGCACGATGGAGAGACTGGACCAACCGGGTGTGATTTATGCAGCCGGGGGTGCCACCACGATCTGGGTTGATTTTCCGAACCAGAAAGCCAAAACCCTGCCGGACTGGATGCGCCAGATTGTCAGTTGATTC
This sequence comes from uncultured Rhodoferax sp., assembly GCA_964654655.1. Lineage (GTDB taxonomy): Bacteria > Pseudomonadota > Gammaproteobacteria > Burkholderiales > Burkholderiaceae_C > Rhodoferax. Next base: position 437 of record CAZZLB010000013.1, read on the forward strand.
GTCGACGAAGCTAATGCTGCAGCCGGAACCTGTTGCCACGGAAGTTGAAGGTGGAACTCTTGGCACCAATTTCTTCGAGCCTTACTTCGGGCGCTGCCATGCTCCCCTGCGGCAAGACCTGGTTGTTGACCAGCAGCAAGCGCTGACCCGGATTGTCTGAATAGACGGTGCCGGTGATGGTCAGTGCCGGAATCTGGTGGCGAATATCTTCCTGGAGTTCAGCAAGCAGCGGGACGACAGCGGCAGCCACGGGAGGCGCGCTGGCTGTGGTTCTTGGTGTTGGTGAAGCGGGAGCGGTAGTCGTGGGTATGGCTGCGACGACTGGAGCAGGCGCTGGTGGGGGCGCAGCGGCAGCTGCGGTCACTGGCTGCTGAACCGGTGTCGGCAATGTCGTCACAGCTTCGGGCGGGCGAACGAAGGGAGCGGGTGCCGGCAAGGCAGTCTGCACGGTTGCGGGTTGGGCCACTGGCTGAACCGCAGCGACGCGAGGCGTTGAATCCGGCGTTGCTCTGAAGACCCACATGGCGAGCGCCATCGCACCGAGCAGGAGTGTCGTGCCGCTCGCAATCAGAATCAGTTTGTGACCCGGGGTACGTGAGGTTGCGCCGGGGCCCGCCAACTGGCGCGCATACAGACCGGGCACCACGCCGCGCTCACGTTCGGCGTCGGCCCGTTTCAGTGCATCTAGGATGTAGGACATGGGGTTTATCGTGGCTCGGTCTGCAATCGCACCGGGTTCGATCCCGTCGCACTGTCGAGTTGCATGAAGGTCATGGGGCCAGGCTGCCCATCGGCCCGCAGACCCTGGGATCGCTGGAAGGTCCTGACCCGCTCGCGCAGGTCGGCGTCAAGAATGCGGGGGGCGGCACCGGGCGCAGGCGCAGGTCTCGCCTCCAGAACATCAAGCTGACTGGCAAGTTGTTCAACGGCGCCACCGCTGCTGCCGTCACGCATGTCGGGGACGTAATCATTGGGCGTCTGCCAGTAGGTCGCGAAATCGCCGCGCCACAAGCGGCTCAGCGCAACCAGCCTGACGCGGTGCAAACCGTCTGCCAGACGAAGCGTGGCTGACTGTTCACCCAGGCCAACCAGCAGTGCGTACACGGGTGCTGCTTTGTCGAGCTGCAGGGTCAGGATGCCAGGGCGGTTGAGCTGACGCAACTGCGGCAGGCTCAGGTTGTTGGTGCGATAGCACTGAATTTTTTGCGCCTTGGCTGACCGACACGGGTCAGCATCGCCAGCTGGGATTTTCCAGCTGCTGCCCAGGTTGGACCAGACTGCGTTGATGTCAGGCGGCAACTGCGGCAGCAGCGCATCGAGATCCTCCAATGGCAATACCGTCGTCACTTGCGCTGGCCGTGCTGCCGTTGACGATGCCGGGGTCGCAGGAGCAGACGTACCAACGCTGGAAGCCGGTCGTGAAGGTATTGGTCCTTGCGATTTCGGCCAGAGATAGAGCGTAGCCAGCATCGCCATAGCCAGCAAGGGCAGCCCGATCAGCGTGGCGGCACGGGTGCGGCGCGCTGCGGACTCCACCAAAAGTTCCGGGCCAAACACCTCGGTGGCAGCCTTGTCGACCACGGTGCGGTCAACCTGGTGCTGACCATGTGCCCATGCACCCAGCAGGGCGCGACCGCACAACAGGTTGATACGCCGGGGCACGCCGTGCGTCAGGCGGTGGATGCGCTGCAAGGCGGCGCCGTCGAAGGGCGACGGACCCGCGAGACCCGCCACTGCCAGACGGTGTGCGATGTACTGCGCGCTTTCGGGCGCTGTCAGGGCGTCAAGGTGAAAACGGGCGATCACGCGCTGCGCCAACTGCTCAAGCTCCGGCCGTGCCAGCATGGTGCGCAGTTCTGGCTGGCCAATCAGCACGATCTGCAGCAGCTTGCGCTCGCGCGTTTCCAGGTTGGTGAGCAGGCGCAGTTGTTCCAGTACCTCGGGCGCCAGGTTTTGCGCCTCGTCAATGATCAGTACACTGCTCTGGCCAGCGGCATGGCCGGCAAGCAGAAAGTTGTTGAGGGCATCGATGTAGTCCTTGACCGTTGGCGTTGTCTGGACTGTTGGCGGCAACTCGATATGGAATTCCTGGCAGATCGACTGCAGCAATTCCGTGACAGTCAGCTTGGGGTTGAAGATGTAGGCAACATGACAGCCTTGCGGAATCTGCTCCAGGAAGCAGCGGCAGATGGTGGTCTTGCCGGTGCCGATGTCGCCAGTGAGCAGGACAAAACCGCCGCCGCTGCCACCCGCCTTGCCACCCGAGCCGGCGACACCGTAGAGCAGGTGTGCCAGTGCCTCGCGATGCCGCTCGCTCATGAACAGGTAACGCGGATCGGGCGCTATCGAAAACGGGTCTTGCGTCAGGCCGAAGTGGTGCGAGTACATAGCTTGCAAGCATACCCTTGCCGGGCATCAACTCCTGGGTTTGACCACACGCCCCATCAAATAGAACTCCGGATTGGGCAGCATGTTGCTGAACGATGCCATGCGGTTGGACAGGCCAAAGAAGGCTGTGATGGCGGCGATGTCCCAGGCGTCCTCGTCGCTGAATCCGTGTGACTGCAGGGCGGTGAAATCCGACTCGCCAATTTCATCGGACTTCAGGCAGACCTTCATGGCGAAGTCAAGCATGGCACGTTGGCGCGGTGTGATGTCAGCCTTGCGGTAGTTCACAGCCACCTGGTCGGCCACCAGGGGCTTCTTTTCGTAGATACGCAGGATGGCGCCATGTGCCACCACGCAATAAAGGCACTTGTTGGCAGCGCTGGTGGCGGTGACGATCATCTCGCGGTCAGCCTTGCTGAGACCGGAGTCCTTCAGCATCAAGGCGTCGTGGTAGGCAAAGAAGGCACGCCACTCCGCCGGGCGTCGTGCCAGCGCCAGAAAGACGTTGGGCACAAATCCGGCCTTTTCCTGCACTTCCAGCACGCGCAGTCGAATATCCTCCGGCAGGTCCTTCAGTTCTGGGGCGGGGTAGCGGTCCATCGGGTGTCCTTTCAGGTAAAAATGATTATCCAGCGTCATTTTGGCAGCCTTGGATTCGAGCACGGTTACATTAGCTGCTTTGCCCATTCACCCATGGAAGCTCTTCTCATCTCCACTGGCGTTGTCGCGCTCGCAGAAATCGGCGACAAGACCCAGTTGCTGGCCTTTATTCTGGCAGCACGTTTCAAGAAGCCGGTTCCCATCGTTGCAGGCATTCTGTGCGCGACCCTGTTCAATCACGGCCTCGCTGGTGCGCTGGGAGCCTGGATTACTTCGGTTGTCAGTCCGGAGGCAATGCGATGGGTGTTGGGATTGTCCTTCATTGGCATGGCCATATGGACCACGATTCCGGACAAGATCGAAGAGGAGGAAACCCAGGTAGCCAGACAGTTCGGAGTCTTCGGGGCGACCCTGGTGACGTTCTTTCTGGCGGAAATGGGCGACAAGACCCAGATTGCCACCGTGGCGCTGGCAGCGCACTATGGAGCGCCCTGGCTGGTGGTAGCGGGCACTACGCTCGGGATGCTGGTGGCAGATGTACCCGCGGTCTTTGTTGGCAACAAGTTCGCGGCAAAAATACCAATGCGGCTGGTGCACAGCGTGGCAGCCGGTATCTTTGCCTTGATGGGGTTGCTAACCCTGCTGAAAGTCGAAAAACTGTTTCAGTAGTCGTTAAACTTTCTTGACCCAGCTGCTGCACCATGCCTTGGGCGGGACCAGTTTGCCGCCAAACACTGCGCAGGGGCCGTTGGCAGCGCCTTTTGCACCGGTGTAAAGCTGACAGTTGGCGCAGCTCTGATCGGCGGCGAACTTGGGGTACTTCTTCTTGTCGGCCTTGGCTGCGTCTGCCACATAGCCCAGCGCGACGGCTGTTGGGTCGGTTGGTGCGAGCGGTGCGGCCTGTGCAAAAGCGTTGCCGGCGGCCAGCACGCTGCCGCCCAGACTGAATTGAACGATGAATTCGCGACGGTTGGTCATAAGTTACTCCGGGTTTTGTTGGATAGGGGCTTGACGCTGATTCGACATCGACCCGTCCCGATATTGACGGGCACGATGGTTATCGCGCGCGGCAGAAGTGTAATGCCATTCTTGCATCAGTCTAGCTTCCAGCCATCAATCGGTGTACCAGATCGCCGGTGTTGGAGGCTTTGTACTTGCGCATCAACCGGGCGCGGTAAATTTCAACCGTGCGATGGCTGATGCTCAAGGCTTTACCGATTTCCTTGGAGGTCAGCCCGTCCATCAGGTGGGCAGCAACCTCACGCTCGCGCGCCGTGAGTTCCGCCTTGACCGGGCGACGCGAACTCAGGTCTTCAAAACTCCAGATGCCGGCCTCGTGCGGCGTGCTCTGGTTCAGCGTTCTGCCGGTGACGTGACACCAGAACGTATCACCATTGGCGCGCTTCATGATGCGATCATCTGCGTAAGTGCCACTGCGATTGAGGATGGGCGCGATGCGCGAACCGGTGCGTTCGAACTCGATGGCGCTGGGGTACAGCACCTGAAACGATGCGCCAATCAGCAATTCGCGTGAGGCGCCAAACATCTCGCAGACGTGCCGGTTGCAGTCCACGATGACACGGTTGCGGGAGAGAATGAGGCCAACGGGTGCCAGATCAAAGGCAACGCGGTAATCGATGTCCATTACGAAGAACTACGTAGCTAAATAGGTAGTATCCTACGCCATGGTTGTTTCAAAGGAGCACATCAAGTGAACAAGATTTACCCCAGTGCAGCCGCAGCGCTGCAAGGCATCGTCAAGGACGGCCAGTTGATGGCGGTCGGCGGCTTTGGTCTGTGTGGCATACCCGAGGCCCTGATCGATGCGCTGTGTGCGTCGGGCGTGAAGGGCCTCACGGTTATTTCCAACAACGCCGGTGTTGACGGCTTCGGTCTGGGCAAGCTGCTCGAAACACGTCAGATCACCAAGATGATTTCGAGCTATGTTGGCGAGAACAAGGAATTCGAGCGTCAGTTCCTCTCGGGCGAACTGAAACTCGAATTTACGCCGCAGGGCACATTGGCCGAGAAACTGCGCGCAGGCGGCGCTGGCATCCCGGCTTTTTACGTACGCACAGGCGTCGGCACACTGATTGCCGAAGGCAAGGAAACGCGTGAGTTCGACGGTCATCAGTACATCATGGAAAGAGCTCTGGTACCCGAGGTATCTCTGGTCAAGGCATGGAAGGCCGACAAGAGTGGCAATCTGATTTTCCGGCGCACGGCGCGCAACTTCAACCCGGCTGTCGCGATGGCCGGCATGATCACGGTGGTGGAAGTTGAGGAGATCGTCGAGACCGGCAGCTTTGACCCGGATGCCGTGCATCTGCCAGGCATTTACGTGCACCGCATTGTGCTCAATGCGACGCCTGAAAAGCGCATCGAACAGCGCACCGTTACCTCTAAAGGAGTTTGATCATGGCCTGGACACGCGACCAAATGGCGGCCAAAGCGGCAGAAGAATTGCAGGACGGTTTTTACGTCAATCTGGGTATCGGCTTGCCGACACTGGTGGCCAACTTCGTGGCTCCGGACAAAGAGGTCTGGCTACAAAGCGAGAACGGCATGCTGGGCATCGGCCCGTTTCCGACCGAAGACGAGGTGGACGCCGACCTGATCAATGCTGGCAAACAGACGGTGACGACGATACCCGGCTCCAGCATTTTTGGTAGCCACGAAAGTTTCGCCATGATCCGTGGCGGCAAGGTGAACCTGAGCATTCTGGGCGCCATGCAGGTCAGCGAGAAAGGCGACCTTGCCAACTGGATGATTCCGGGCAAGATGGTCAAGGGCATGGGCGGTGCGATGGACCTGGTGGGCGGCGTCAAGCGCGTACTGGTCCTGATGGAGCACGTGGCCAAGAAAAAGGACGGCAGCATCGACCTGAAAATCCTGCCTGCATGCAATTTGCCGCTGACTGGGGTGGGCGTCGTCAACCGCATCATCACCGATCTTGCAGTGATGGATGTCACACCACAAGGTCTCAAGCTGGTCGAGATGGCACCTGGCGTGACGCGCGAAGAACTGCAATCGAAGACCGGCGCAACGCTGCACTGAGTGCAGTCCGGTGTTGAGGGCGCGATGACAAAGATCTTGCGCCTTTTCCTGCGCTTGGCATTGCTGCTGGCAGGATTGGTCTTTCTCACCAGCCTGCTTCTTGCCGCGCTCGTGATGTTGGCACTTTGGCTGCTGCGCTCACTCTGGGCGCATCTCACCGGTCGACCCGTGGCACCATGGGCATTCAAGTTTGACAGACAAGCGGTCTGGGAACGCTTCTACCGCGCTCCCGGTCAGGTGCTGAAAAGCCAGCGTGATGATGCCGATGTGATTGATGTGCAAGCCAAGGAAAAACCGCCCTAGAACAGGCCCGTCTGCCACATCCCTGCCTGGCGCTGTTGATCGAGTGCATCATCGTCAAACAGCGCCAGCGTTGAACGAAATAGCAGGTGATCTGGATCCCCCAACGCATCAACGGCAGAAAAATGGTTTCGCCCCGGGAGCGGCACATCAGCTCCAAAACAGTGAGGCCAGGC